>JARBUQ010000373.1 GCA_029239545.1 Paenibacillus sp. | reverse complement strand
GTGCTGACCAAAGCAGTGGGTCAGGAATACAAGAAGATTCTCCAGCGCAAGTATGAGGTTGTAGATGCCAGGATTCCGGCGGACATTGCTGAAGCAGCCCGGGTCATCGCGGCCGACAAACCTGATGATGAGGCCAAAGCGAGGGCATTATACCAGTGGGTAGGGACACGAATACGCTATGACTGGGACAAGGTAGAGCAGTATGAGACCAAAGGGATTTGGAAGGAACAAACTCCAGAGGATACGTTCGCATCACGGGAAGGCGTATGTATTGATTATTCCAGATTGTATGCCGTAATGGCCCGTTCAGTAGGGCTTGAGGTTAAAGTCGTTACAGGCCAAGGCTATGACGGAAGAGGCGGTTATGGTCCGCATGCCTGGAATGAAGTGTTATTGAAGGACACGGGGACTTGGATTCCACTTGACTCTACATGGGTATCAAGCGGGGACAATTGGTTCAATCCGCCTAACTTCGATAAAACTCACATACGGGATGTATAAACGAAAACATCAACACCCCTGGCCACAGGCTTTGTGGAATGGGGTGTTTGTTTTATGGTAAACTGGTAGTATTATGGATTCACCAAAGGAGTTACTGAACGCTATATGCTGCAGAATCCCTCATTAGATTATCAAGCGGTCTTTTTCGACGCTGGAGATACACTTTTAACCGTTCCGGGAGCAAGGGAAACGATGCAGCGTTACTTGGGCGAACATGCCTTCCATCGCACGGCTGAGCAGATCGGAGAACGCTTTGATACGGCATTTCGCCTCTTATATTACAACAAACCGGTTCTGGGCAATGAATTATGCTCGCCTGAATCGGATCGTGCCTTCTGGATCCAGCTTTATCGGCATATGCTGGCCGAGCTGGGAGCACCGGAGCAGGTTGAGGAGGAAATGATCCATCGATGGTGCCATGAGCTGTATGATTTGTTCGTATCCCCGGAGCAGTATGTGCTCTTCGACGATGTGCGGGACACATTGGAGGAGCTTAAGCTGAGAGGCTATCGGATGGCCATCGTTTCTAATTTTGCCCCGACCTTGCGAAGCATACTCCATTATATGAGAATTGATCATTATTTTGATCCGATTATTGTTTCAACCGAGGTTGGGCTGGAGAAGCCGAATCCCGCAATATTCCAATTGGCCTTGGAACAATCAGGATTGTTGGCTCGTCAAGTATTGTATGTGGGCGATCACGATCAGAACGATATATGGGCACCGAATCAGGTCGGGATTCAAGCGGTCAAGATCAAGCGGTATGCGTATCATTCAGGTGACGGGATTCATTCTCTTAGAGATCTGTGGCAAGCACCAGGGTTCACTAGTACGTCTGAAAAGTAAGGAGTGAGTAAAGCGTGACCCGAGAAGATCCATCCAAGGATGAAATTAACAAGCATCGGCATTTTTCGTTTCGTCTGAACTTTTTTTTCTTTTGCATATTTCTGTTATTTTCTATTCTGATCGTAAGGCTGGCTTTGCTGCAGTTTGTTGAAGGGAAGGCTCTCTCTGAAGAAGAGGGGCGTATGAAGTCCATGCATCACTCCATTCCGTCTATCAGAGGAACCATTTTCGACCAGAAGGAATACCCGATTGCCGAGTCTATATCGACTCAATCCTTGTTCTACACGATAGAGCCGGGGAAGAAGGATCAGGATGCCATTGTTGAGCTTGCCAAGAAGATCGAGACAATATTCAAAGACTATGGCGATCCGAAGAAGCCTATGACGGCTCAAGAAATTATTAAGAAGATGGATGTAGGCTATGATCTGGAGAAGAATAAGACTAAGGAACCAAGCCCATATGCAGTGCCTCGCCGGATTAAGGCCGATTTGATCAACACGGAGATTGCCTTCTTGTCTGAGCATCGCGATGAGCTTCCTGGGATCGAGATTCAGGAGGAAAGCATCCGGCAGTATAATGATAAGACGATAGCGGTTCAATTAGTAGGGTACTTGAAGTCATTCTCTACGGCCAGAAGTGATAACGGACGCGAGTTCTATAGGGAAAAAGCAAAGTCCAATGATCTCACTGAGGATTATCTGGATACCGAGGATGTTGGCTTTGACGGGATTGAGTTCATGTATCAGAGTGAGCTGCGCGGCAAGAACGGCGTAAAGACATATCCAGTGAATGCAGCCCAGAAAATCGTGGGTCCTGTCTCTTTGATTAAACCAGACAAAGGGAATAACTTATATTTAACGATCAATAAGGATGTTCAGCTTGAAACAGAGAACGCCATTATGGAGCATCTGGAATATATTCGGAGCCCTGCCAGGGATCGATGGAGCTACGCACCCAATGCAACTACAGGTTATGCAGTTGCCATGGAAGTGGACACAGGCAAAGTTGTGGCGATGGCGAGTATGCCGGATTATAATCCTAATGTCTGGAAGGGCGGGATTAGTCCGGAGGATTATGACAACCTGAAATTCTTTTTTGGCAATGGAACCATCAGCGAAGTCAGGCCTCCCTATAAGGATCAGAAGGAGCTGAACAAGCATCCCACTTCCCTTGTGTACCTGGGTTCAACGATCAAGCCTCTCACGGTCTTGCTCGGTCTGAATGAGAAGCTTATGGGAATTAATGAAACCTATAATGATACCGGTACTTTCTCTTATGGAAAAGATAATAATGCCAAGCTGTCCAACTCAGACGGAAAAGTGAACGGGCATATTAATGCGCTCAAAGCGATTCAATACTCATCCAATACGTATATGTCTGCAATGATCGGAAATCGATTGTATTTCAAGCCTAATACGAATGGTCTGGAAGTGTGGAACAACTACATGGAGCGTTTTGGGCTTGGAGTTGTCACAGGCAGCGGCTTGATCGGAGAATCACCAGGCTTCAAGGAATATAATGAAACGAACAAGAAGTATGGGCCGCAGGCGGCTCTCATTCCTGCCTCATGGGGGCAGATGGGCAAATATACGACTCTTCAACTGGCTCAGTATGTTACGATGCTGGGCAACAGAGGGAAGAAACTGAAGCCGCAATTCGTTGACAAAATTACTACCTATGATGGTCAACCGATCAAAGGATTCACACCTGAGGTGTTAAGCGAGGAGTCGTTCCAAACAAGGCTTTGAAGGCTTTCCATATCGTGTAGCGTCCAAGACTGGTACGTCCACGCAATCCGTTGCAGGTAAAGACATCGATAATGCGGTTTTTATCGCATACGCACCTGCCGAGAAGCCTAAGCTTGCGGTGGCTGTTATTATTCCCGAGGGGGGCTTCGGTTCTTTCGGTGCTGCACCGATTGCGCGCAGGATGTTCGATGCGTACGATAAGGAATACGGTCTATATGGGGTGCCTAATCCCAATGCAGGGGCAAAATAACTTAGTAATACAACAACAAGAGGAGCTTCTCGTTTTGACGGGAGGCTTTTTTTATTAAAATAAATGTTGCACAAGCGAAACATTTTTGTGTATACTAAAAAAGTAAGGATGACAACAACAAGTAAGGTTGTACGCAACTTTTAGGACATAGGGAAACAATCCTTAATATAAATGAGACAATAAGTTGAAAAATGGAGGACTGGATGCAATGAAGAAAAAGGGAAAGCTGAGCTCGTCTATGAGACGATTTTTGTGGGGAATGTTATATCTGACCATGGTTTTGGGGATAGTTGGATGCTCGAGCTCGCAGGAGACGTTCAAGAGCACTGGAGATAAGGTTAAGATCACAACAACAATCGGAATGATTGCTGATGTTGCCGAGCAAGTGGGCGGGGAGCATGTTGAGGTGCTGAGCCTGATGAAATCAGGAGTTGATCCCCATCTTTACAAAGCAACCCAGAGCGCTATCAGCAAGCTGAACAAAGCGGATCTAATATTTTATAACGGACTGCATCTAGAAGGTAAGATGGGGGACATTCTTGAAAAGATGAATAAGAATAAACCAACTATTGCTGTGTCGAGGAATCTGGATGTCTCGAAGCTGCGAGGGATGGAGGACAATTCAACTGAACATGACCCGCATATTTGGTTCGACGTTCGCAACTGGATGAGTGCTACAGAAGTAATCCGTGATGAGCTGGTGAAGATAGACAGTGCGAATGCCGATCAGTACAAAAGCAATGCAGCAGCTTACCTGAAGCAACTGCAAGCTCTTCATGAAGAAGTAGGTACGAAGATCGCTAGCATTCCTAAGAACAGCAGAATACTCGTTACGGCACATGATGCATTTGGATATTTTGGAGCTGCATATGACATACAAGTTATGGGATTGCAGGGCATCAGCACAGCTTCAGAGGCAGGATTGAAGGATGTGACGGACCTGAGAAACTTCCTGGTAGACAACAAGGTCAAGGCTGTTTTCGTGGAGTCGAGCGTACCTAAGAAAACGATTCAAGCCGTAGTCGACGGGGCGAAAGAAAAAGGACATGAAGTCAAAATCGGCGGAGAACTGTTCTCCGATGCGATGGGTGCAGCAGGTACGATAGAAGGAACATACATCGGGATGGTTAAGCATAATGTGGATACAATTGTGAGTGCATTGAAATAGATTCGTAATAAAGCGACAGACGGAGAGGAGTAACCATCAATGGAACGAATACCATTATCTATAAAGGGACTAACGGTAGCCTATCAGAAAAAACCAGTGCTTGAGAATATTTCTTTGAGCGTACCTGAAGGAAAGCTGATCGGCATTGTCGGGCCTAACGGAGCAGGTAAATCCACATTGATCAAAGCTGCGCTTGGGCTCATTCCATCGGTTGCAGGAGAAGTACGTATTTATGGACGTCCTTACACAGAGCAGCGCAGATTAATCGGCTATGTGCCGCAGCGTGAGTCTGTGGATTGGGATTTTCCCACCAATGCATTGGATGTTGTAATGATGGGCCGTTACGGGCATCTGGGATGGTTCAAGCGGCCTGGCGCAGCAGAGCGCAAAATTGCAATGGAATGTCTCGAAAAGGTAGGAATGGCGGACCTGGCTGGAAGACAAATTAGCCAATTGTCCGGTGGACAGCAGCAGCGCATATTTTTGGCAAGAGCGCTTGCTCAAGACGCTAAGCTGTATTTGATGGATGAACCTTTTGTAGGTGTTGACGCCGCTACTGAGAAGGCTATTATTACATTATTGAATGAGCTTAAGCAGCAAGGTAAAACAGTATTAGTTGTACATCATGACTTATCCACTGTGAAAGAGTATTTTGACTGGGTGTTATTGCTGAATGTGAAGGTTATGGATTTTGGTCCTACTGAGGATGTATTCACGAAAGAAAACTTACAACAAACGTACGGGGGTCGTCTCACCATTCTGGATCGCGGTGATGAGCCGGTGATCGTAACTACGAGGTGATGAACAGATGAACTGGTTAGACTTATTAAAGGATCCGAATGCGCAGTGGATCTTGATGGCTAGCCTTCTGCTTGGGCTAAGCAGCGGTGTTCTCGGAAGCTTCGCCTACCTGCGCAAGCAGAGCTTGATGGGAGACGCTTTGGCGCACGCGGCACTGCCGGGCATCTGTATCGCTTTCATGCTGACAGGCTCCAAAAATATTTTTTTCTTTCTGATCGGTGCAGCAGTGGCGGGTTTGATCGCTACATTCGGCATCGGTTATATTACACGGAATTCGCGTATTAAACAGGATAGCGCTCTGGGGTTGGTTTTATCTGTATTTTTTGGGATCGGAATTGTATTGCTCACACAGATTCAGCATGGAGGCAGCGGCAACCAGAGCGGATTAGATAAATTTCTGTTCGGCCAAGCGGCAGGTATGGTGCGTTCAGATGTAATTACGATGGTTGTGATTTCAGGTTTGCTGGTTGGATTATGTGCTTTATTTTTCAAAGAATTCAAACTGTTGAGCTTTGACCCTGGCTTTGCCAGAGGAATGGGATTCCCAGTTGCGATGTTGGATCAGCTATTGATGTTCCTGATTGTTGTATCGGTCGTAGTCGGTATTCAGGCTGTTGGAGTAGTGTTGATGGCTGCCATGCTCATTACGCCAGCGGTATCCGCCCGTTACTGGACGGAGAAATTAGGTGTGATGGTCGTTTTGGCTGGAATATTCGGAGCGCTAAGCGGAGTGATGGGAACTTTCCTGAGCTCGCTGGATAATCACCTACCAACAGGCCCGCTCACTGTGTTATCGGCTACGGCATGGTTTCTGATTTCGGTGTTATTCGCTCCCAGACGCGGTGTGGTAGCTAAGCTGCTGCTGAGGCTTTCGGTGAAGCGGGACGTGAATTTTGAAATAGAACAAAGACGGCAAGTGGAGAAGGAGGCGGGCTCCTTATGAGTGATTTCTGGATTGTTCTAACCGGAGCGCTTGTGGCGAGTGCCTGCGGCATTCTGGGCTGCTTCCTGATCCTGCGGAAGATGGCGATGATTGGAGATGCGATCAGTCACTCCGTGCTGCCAGGTATCGTAATTGCCTTCCTGATCAGCGGCTCCAGGGATTCATTCGGAATGCTGCTCGGCGCCTCTTTAATCGGCCTCGTAACGGTATTCCTGATCCAATTGTTTCATCAGAACGGAGTGCAATCTGACGCTTCTATTGGCGTTGTATTCACGGCTATGTTCTCGATCGGGGTTGTGCTGGTCAGTATGTTCGCCAGCAAAGTAGATTTGGATCTGGATTGTGTGCTGTATGGTGAGATTGCCTTTGTTCAATTGGATACGTTAACTATGTTCGGAATGGAAGTCGGACCCAAAGCTATTTGGGTGTTAGGGGTTGCCTTGTTGTTAAGCGTGAGCGTGATCGGGCTTTTCTACAAGCAGTTCAAGCTGTGCGCATTCGATCCTGCGCTTGCGGCTGCAGTCGGCATTCCAGTCGCTCTGTTCCACTACATGCTGATGGGACTTGTGTCGGTGACCACAGTGGCCTCCTTCGAGAGCGTGGGTGCGATTCTTGTAGTCGGGATGCTCATCGTGCCTGCAGCCACTGCTTACTTGCTCACTGAACGATTAAGCATCATGATTCTTTATAGTGTGTTGATTGGCATCAGCAGCGCGGTGTTAGGTTATATAGCAGCCTACCATCTCGACGCATCAATAGCTGGCTGTATGGTAGCAGTAGCGGGCGTGATCTTCGTAGTCGCGTTCCTGTTATCTCCAAGCCACGGCATCGTGTGGAAGAAGCTGCGCCGTCAGCGGATGATGCGCGAGGCTTAAATGTTGGTGGATGGATGGAGAAAAAGCCTTGGGCAGCTTGCAAATGCCTGAGGCTTTTTCTTTGTATTGTTGGCGAGTATGAAAGGGGCACGGCAAACGGAACAGTTGGACAGAGGATGATTTTTTTATGGCTGTACCTCGGAATCGGCGCTTGACTGTTATTGCCTCCATTTCTAGACGAGTTTTGACCTGGCCGTCACCATGCTATTATGAGGTCGTTAGATTGCCAAGCTGATGCGGACACTGGTTCCATTATTTGCTCCGAAACCCCCTTTTTTGGCCTGTTCGCGGACACACGTTCCGTCCCTCTGGGTAGGATTTTCCTCCAAAAGGTCTCTTTTTGAACGAATAACGGAACCGCTGTCCGCTTCATCCGCCAATTAGCGCGTTTTTACCCCTACAGCAGATCTCCTGTCCGCCAATCGATAGTCGATTTTTTACACATTCCTTGATTTGTCGTCAAGCACTGATTTTGAGGTTGATCCATTTTTATTTAACATTTTTCTGTGGAATTTTAATTGTGAAGGAGGTTCCTTCTCCGTGAGAGCTCTGAACATCGATCGAACCGCGATAAAATTCAGTGCGCTCTTTCACAATCGTGAGCCCTAGTCCACGGTGTTCACCAGTCTTGGTGCTGAAGCCAGTTTCGAATATTTTCTTCCTGGCGTTTTCAGTGATATAAGAGCCTTTGTTATTCACAAATATAATCAAGGAGCCCATCTCCGTTTTGCACTCCAGAGTTACAATCCGCTCTTCAGGAGACAAAGCTTGAGCTTCGTCGAAGGCATTATCGAGCAAATTGCCTAAAATTTTAATCAAATCAATCGATTTGATTCCCAGTGTAGAACTGTCCAGACGGGTACAATCGTAATTGAATTGGATTTTGCGTGAAATGGCCATTGCACACTTAGCCTGAATTAGAGCGGCCAGTGCGGGATTATCAATGCTCATAATTTCATTAATCTCCGAAATCTCTCCGACCAGCTCTTGCGTATATTTCTGGAGTTCCTCCTTCTTGTCCATTCGGACAAAGGAAGAGATGACCTGGACATGGTTCAAAAAATCATGACGCTGCCCGCGTACAGTTGTGAACATCCGATTAATGTCCTCGATGTAGAGATCCTGCGTCATTTTGATGGCGTCATTCCTTGTTTGGGTAACTAATTTAAGGACGAGGATGAGACTGATAAGGGTGAAGACGGCT
>JARBUQ010000372.1 GCA_029239545.1 Paenibacillus sp. | reverse complement strand
GTTAAATGCCCTTATCGCGCAAAATACGGATCATGCTTTCCGCAGCCGAGCGTTCAGCCTGAACCAATCGGCCAGTGCGATGGGTCTTATGATGGGTCCGCTCTTGGGCGGAATGCTCGGCAGCCAAATTCCGATTACGGCCGTATTCGTCATTACAGGCGTATTCTTGTTCAGCATCGCTCTACTCCTGCGGGTACCTAAGTTCTCTATTATTCGTAAGCCTAGTCCTGCAGCAGCAGCGTCCAAGGAACTGTCGCAGTGAATCCGAGTGAATACAAAAATAATTACACTCAATCAAAATCGTAGCGCTGTTCCTTGAACGGGTTACCGTACATATGATACCCGTTCTTCTCCCAGAAGCCCGGCTTGTCCTTGGCCATGAACTCGATGCCGCGAAGCCACTTGGCGCTCTTCCAGAAGTAAAGATGCGGCACGACCATACGCATCGGATAACCATGCTCAGGGGTCAGCAATTCACCGTTATGTTTAATGCCGAAGAAGCTTGTTTCCTTCAGGAAATCTTCCAGCGGCAGGTTGGTGGTCCAGCCGTGCTCGGCATGCAGCATGACGTAACCCGCTTCAGGCTTCAGCTTGACCCTGCTCATGATCGTCGAGACCGGCACGCCCTCCCACGTATTATCCAGCTTCGACCAAGTTGTTACGCAATGAATATCATTGTTGAACGTCTGACGAGGCAGCGCCATGAACTCCTTATAGCTGATCTCCACCTCCTGCTCAACAAGCCCGAACAGGCGGAAATTCCATTTGCTCATATCACGGTAATAAGGAACCTCTCCATAATGAAGCACCGGAAAGCCTTGTGTAACCGTCTGTCCAGGGGGAACACGGCTCGGATCAACAGCAGGTGGATCTGATTTGAACAACAAACGAACGCCTCCTTCTCATATCGCGTTATTTCATTATAACAAACGTCCGCTCATGAACCAAACAGACCCTGCCGCTTGGGCAGGATCTGTTCTACGACATTTTATCGAATTAACCTGTTCTTCCAGCACGTATTTGAAAGCCTTGAGGAAGCAATGTCTTGGAAATTTTGATCAGCTTGCCAGGTACAACCTGCCTTTCGGCAATGACTGTAATTTCATTATAGCCGGGAAGACCCACTATAGCGCCATCCTCAATAACGGCTCCTTCAGCAATAATCGCCTTATGAATCGTCACATTGCGCCCAATCTTCACATTCGGCATAATGATGCATTCCTTTACTACACTGCCTGTCCCAATCTCCACACCGGCAGACACAACTGAGCGAACAATCTCTGCACTTACCTTTCTCTCAGCTGCTGCCCTGCTGTTCAATCCTCCCTGGCTTGACGACGGAGTATACAACGGCCAATCCTTGCGGTTCATCTGGAATAGAGGCTTGTCCTCCAACAAATCCATATGGGCTTCCCACAATGACTCTATCGTTCCGACATCTCTCCAGTACCCCTTGAACGGATAAGCCGCAAGCCGCGCACCTTGCTCCAGCATGCTTGGTATTACGTCTTTGCCGAAATCATGGGACGACTGAGCATTCTGCTCATCTTCATTCAGGAAAGCTTTTAATACGCTCCATTTGAAAATATAGATACCCATCGAAGCGAGATTACTATCCGGCTTGGCAGGCTTTTCTGTAAATCGGGTTACCCGATGATGCTCATCAGCGCTAATAATTCCGAAGCGGCTGGCTTCCTCCCACTTCACAGGCATAACCGAGATAGTCGCATCTGCGTTAGTCTGCTTATGGAATTCCAGCATCTTGCGGTAATCCATGTTGTACACATGATCACCGGAGACGATCAGCACATACTCGGGATTGAATTGATCCACGAACGAAGCATTCTGATAAACGGCATTAGCAGTTCCCGTATACCAGCTCGTCCCCTCGGGACCTTCGGCAGGTGGAAGAATCGAAATCCCTCCATCTGTCCGATTCAGATTCCACTGGGTTAACTCTCCAATATGAGAATTAAGCGTGGAAGGTTTATATTGGGTCAGCACACCTATCGTGTCCAAACCTGAGTTCATACAATTGCTTAACGAGAAATCTATTATTCTATAATCCCCACCGAAACGAACAGCAGGCTTAGCTACATTTTGCGTTAACACACCAAGACGTGTGCCTTCGCCACCTGCTAAAAGCATGGCTACACATGGTTTTGTAGACATTCATTTCACACCTTTCGAGAAAAGTTATCCTTCTTTTATATACCCCTCCACATTCGTACTGAAACAAATTTATCCAGAATTATTGAGAATTCTTCGCAATATCCGGTATCCGAACGGCTCCAGGCTCACATTCATCACGCCATCTGACGGCGTTACAGTCTCACCAGTAAGAGCATCGCTCCAGTCAGCGGTCTCCATAGGATGAGAGATCACAGTCTCTTTATCCGAATTGTTCATCCATATGGTGAAATGCAGTTCCTCATCTATTCGTTCATATATAATTCGCTGGTCCCCTTGATCTGCCTTCAAAAATCGGAAGTAACCCCGCTGCAGCACTTTATTTTCCTTCCGCAGGTGAATAAGCATTTTATAGAAATCGAACAGCTCATTATCCCGCTTGTCCGGATTCCACTCCATACAGGAACGGCAATCGGGATCATCCCCGCCCTTCAACCCAATCTCATCTCCATAAAAAATACAGGGGGTACCGATATAAGTCAGCAGGAAAACTACGCATAACTTCAATCTGCGCTTGTCCTCCCCTACCCGTGTCAGCACCCGGGCTGTATCATGACTGCATAAGAGATTGAAAATGACTTCGCTCGTTTGTTTGGGATAACGCATAAGCAAATACCCCATATTGTTCGAGAATGTGAATCCGTCTGTTGTTGATTGGGAGAAAAATTCCAGCACCTTATTGGAGAAAGGATAGTTCATAACCGAATCGAACTGGTCCCCTAACAACCACATGATGGAATCACTCCACACCTCGCCTACGATATAGGCATCCGGATTAGCGGCCTTTACTCGTTTACGGAACTCCCGCCAGAAGTGATGGTCAACCTCATTGGCCACATCCAGACGCCAGCCATCAATGCCGATTTCCTTAATCCAGTACTCCGCTACATCAAGCAGATACTCCTTCACTTCTGCATTTGCGGTATTAAACTTAGGCATCTCGCCATAAAAACCGAAAGTGTCGTATGAAGGGACTCCATCCTTCACCTCCAGCGGGAATTCATTCACATGGAACCACTCGGCATACTTGGATTGTGCTCCGTTCTGCTGAACATCAACGAAAGCCGGGAAACGCTCGCTGCAATGGTTGAACACGGCGTCCAGAATGACACGAATCCCGTTCTCATGACACTTGGCCACTAATTCCTTGAGCAGTTCATTCGTCCCGAAATGAGGATCTACTTTTTTGTAATCTACGATATCGTATTTGTGGTAGGAAGGAGCTTCGAACACCGGGGTGAAGTAGATGGCAGTGATGCCAAGGTCGACTAGATAATCCAAGTGGTTCATAACCCCCTGCAAATCTCCGCCGAAATGGTTGTACAAATCCGGCTTGCCCCCCCACTCCTGAACGTATTCCGGGTCTCCCGACTTATCGGCATTAGCGAAACGATCCGGCATAATTTGATAAAAGACCGCTTCCTTAGCCCACTCGGGCACTTTGAATAAATCAATTTTGTGAATATAGGGCAAATCGTAGTATCCGCCAGGCGGATAAGGCTGTTCGGAGTAAACACCAGATTCAATTAAATATAATGTTTCCGAGCCGGAACGAATGCGAAACCCGTAGCTGAATCTTTTGTTCTCAGGCTTCACTTCTGTTTGCCAATAATCGAACATCCCGTCAGAGGTTGCTTTCAGCATAGGATATTCCGCATAATATCGGTCCCAATTATACTTGTCCCCCGTTATGGCTACAATCTCTTCCACATCATCGCGTTTTGTTCTCAGACGCAGATGCACCGTCTTTTCGTCATAAGCATAAGCCCAGTTGTTCCTCGTTCCATGATAAAAGCTTTCAATCTGCATAAGAGGGCCTACTTTCCACTAGTATAAGTAATAATAAGTAATGCTTACCCTGATCCTTGTCGTTCCAATCATTAAATTCCAATATACGTCTGAAAGGGAAAGAGGTAATATAGGTTACAAAGCCCACAATTTTCATCTTCGCATTAAAATAATGGGATAAATAACATAAAATATATAATCAAGCTTTCGCATCGGAGGGATCCATGAGTGGCATTCAAAGAGCTTCTTAATCAGCGACGCAGCATCTGGCTGACCTGGTTATTGTCCTATATGACGATTCTGCTATTGCCAATCCTTCTAAGCCTTTTTGTATATTCCGCATCCAGCCAAACACTTGAGGATGAGATCCACCAAGCGAACAATGCCTTGTTGAATCAAGTCCGCGAAGCAATGGACAATCAATTTCAATCGATGGAGCGGTTGAATATTGAGTTGACGTGGAACGTCAAGGTGCAATCCCTGCTGTACTCCAACAAATATTTGCACAGCCCCAATGATTACAGATACGACTTGTATCAAATCGCTCAAGATATGCGCTTGTATAAGACTGCGTACTCTCAAGTCGACTTCTTTTACATTTATTTGACCAAGGACAATACGGTACTGCTGCCAAGCATGGTTCGTGAAGGCACATTCGCCTACACTTACATGCACCGCAACCCGGAAGTAACGTATCAGGATTGGATCAATCTAATGAAACAGATCGATTTCAAAGGCTTCCAGCCAATGATTCGCGTTGACGATAATGGCAAGCAGACCAAATCCGTTGCTTACTTAAGCACTTATCCGACCGCTAACTCGGAATCCGTAGCCACGAATGTAGTAATGGTGGACCAATCGCGAATTTTAAGCTCGATTCAGAATGTCGAGCTCTTCAATAAAGGCTACGTGCTCATTCTCAATGAACAGAATCAGACGTTGGTATCGAACACGGATGTCTCTGTTGCCAAAGACTTTCCAACCAACGGCATGACTGAAACATCTGGTTTTTTTTACCACACTATACAAGATGAGAAATTCGAAGTCTGGTATATGAAATCCGAACAATCCGGACTGAAATACGTCTCTATGATTCCAAGCAGTCTATATTGGGAAAAAGCTGAATACGTGCGCAACCTGACTGTTATCAGCATCTTAATCAGCCTGATTGGCGGCATGCTTCTATCCACCTTCTTTTTACGCAAAAATTACAATCCGGTCAGACGGTTAATGCAATCGTTCTCCGGACAATCTCAAGCGTTCAAGAAGGGTGTCAATGAATTCG
>JARBUQ010000371.1 GCA_029239545.1 Paenibacillus sp. | reverse complement strand
CAATTATTGGAGGGAATGGACACTGTGAAAAAACGTTCAAAGGCTTTAATGGCTCTCATGGTCATAGCAACGCTGATAAGCGGACTTATACCATTTACTGCGGTTCTGCCTCAAGCTCATGCCGAGGATTCGATAAGAAAAGCGTTGGAAGTGAATAAGACGTTGACAGCCCCTGTTATTGACGGGAAGTTGGATGATTCCATCTGGACGATTGATCAACCGTTGAATGCCCGAATGGGGGAGGGGACTTTTAAGGACTCCAGGTTCGGATTGCTCTGGGATAACAAGTACTTGTATATCGGTGTGAAATCGGATGATGATACGCTCACTCACAACGGAGCAGGCTATTGGTTCGAGCAGGACAATATCAATATTTTCCTTGACCCGACTCAGCATCGATCCACTCCGTTTGCTAACGATGATATGCAGCTGGGCTTCGTGTTTCAGCCGGGAACGACAACACCGGAATTCCACTTTGGTGCAGCGCTTAACAACCACAGCGGGAAAGACGAGAAGAAGATTCTGCGGGCGATTCAAACTACGAATGCGGGATGGTCGCTGGAGGTGGCGGTTCCCTGGGATATGATGAATGTTGACCCTGTACTGAGTAAAGAGCTGGGCATTGAGATCGGTGTCACCGATCGTTACGATACAGATGCTTCCAAGCAAAGATCGAGTTACTGGAGCGCATTCAACTCAGCTTCCTTCTGGAACGACACGGCGGGTTATGGAACGCTTACGCTTTCGGACAGTCATCCGGTTGCAGGTAATGGGAACCCAGTCCTGCTGGAAGAAAATTTCGACAGCTACGCGACAGGACAAACTCCTTTCGGCTGGATATCGGATGTTAATGCAGGCAGCAATCCATTCACTGTAGTGCAGGATACATATGGCAATGGAAGAATGCTGTTCGACGGGAAAGCCTCCGGGAAACAAGCCAGAATTACGGCACCTGTGCAATGGGACAATTATGTGATTGAAGCGGATGTGAAATTCGAAAGCGTGCTGGACTCTGGAAGATGGGCTTCCCTTATGTTCAGAGGAGCATCTAACGGCAAAAATCCCTATAATCAAATGGCGATCCGACAAAGGGGAACCTTCGAGGTCGCTTACCGAAAGCCGGATAATAATTGGTCGGTCATTGCAACCGGCGAGTCTCAGCCGCTCACGATTAATTCGGATTATACGATGAAGGTCAGAGTGTTCGATAACAATGTCAAAGAGTACATTAAAGCTAAAAGTGATCCGGTCTATAAGCTATTGATCGATAAGAGTTTTACCGCCGATTTGCTTGAGAGAGGCAAGGTAGGGTTTCAGGTTGATCAGAGCAAGGTGTCGTTCGATAATCTGAAAGTAACGAGAATAACGGCAGACCAGTTGAACCTGACGGTACCGGCTACGATGGAAGCATTGACCGGGCCAGTCAGCATCACTGGCAATGTGCAATATTCTGATGGGGTTACTGATGCGGTATACGGCGAAAGGATGAAGCTGTATTCTTCGGACGAGAGCGTCATTAAGATCATGAACAATCAGCTTTATCCGATCAAGGCAGGTCAAGCTACAGTAAAGACGATATATTATAACGCGGAAGCAACGCAGTCCATAACAGTAACCCCCTCCACTATGGGTGCTCAAGTGACTACGCTCAAGCATGATGATGGTTATGTGCTCGTTTCCGGTGAAACGTTAGATCTGGATACAGTGGAGTTTAAAGCTGATTTCAGCGATTTTTCATCAGGCACGCTTAAGGGCGGCGAATTAACCTGGACCGCCAACAGCGGCGACCTCTCGATTAGCAATGGTACGATGCATGTTCAACGAAAAGGGGTTTATCCGGTTACCGTTCAAAAAGACGGCAAATCGATCGCGATGCTTATAGTAGCCAAGGATGCGGCAGATCAAGAATATGTGCTGTATGAGGAAAACTTCGATAGCGCGGCTGAAGGCTCCCTACCGTCAGGCTGGACGCGGAGAGAAGGGACTACTGCAAGTGCGGCCGCTGTCAAATCCGGAGCATTCGAATTGAATGCCAACGCTTCTCCGGACAATCCGTCCAGAGTGCTGCTGCCTGATTACTTAGGCATGTTCGGCAATTACAAGATTGAAGCGGATGTCACCCATCTGGCAGCAAACGACGCAGCGAGATGGCATTCCATCATGTACCGCATTCAGAGCAACGACTACCCATACTACCAGATGGCGGTCCGAAAAGATGCAACGGCAGTCAATGGAGTAGAATTTGCGGAGAGAACTCCGGCCAATGGCTGGAATGTGATGGAAAAAGGCTCCTACACCGAAGCAATCGATGCGGGGAAGCTGTATCATTATTCGGTTAAGACGTTCGGAAACCGGGTCCAGCAATGGATCGGCGATAAACTGGTCGTAGATACCGACTTGGCTGCAGCCTATGCTAAGGGGCGAATCGGTTTGCAGTCCAACGGCAGTACAATGAAGGTCGATAATATCCGAGTTGTGCTGCAGCAGGACCCTCTGCCTCCAATGCCACCCAAGCCGGAGGACCTGTTCGTCAAAGTAACGGAGCCGGAAAGCCAAATTTCCATGGCACCGTCAGTGGTAATGGAGATGAATAGCGTTGAAGCTTTAGCGGCCTTAACCGGACCGACTATGCCTGCAACGGTCATTGTATACGTAAACGGCGAACTGGAGGTAACGGACTCAACGGGCAGCACGGAAATCGGCAGTCTGGATTCGGTTTTGGGAACACTAGGAACCAGAATGATACCTGCTTTTTATGTAAGGGACGAGTTGACTGTGGATCTGTTGATGGATGTTTTGAAGAGCAAGGGACTCGAGGATGCCTTTGTGATCTCGGACAAGGGGGACCTTGTCAAGAGAGCGAGAACAGCTTATCCGATCATCCGAGGCATTGTGGATTTTAGCGCAGATCAGAACCTGTCTGAAGACAACATGCTGGATATTCGCAGGAAAACAACAACCAGCTTGGCTAAAATAGCTCTGTTGCCCCAAAATGCCGCAACCAGACAAAATGTGTCCTATTTGCAGCAGCGGGTCATTGTAGTATGGACGAAGGAAGAAGCGAGTCAAGCGGATAAGAATGTTTCCATGCATAATCTGATTGCTTCCGGAACGAACGGGATTGTAACAAATTCCCCGAGCATGGCGTTCGATGCCTACAAGGTGTACTCCAACCAAACGACCTTGGTGAGGAAGCCCTATATTATCGCTCATAGAGGGATGCCGGCTGGCGGAACGATGGACGGGGCTCCAGAGAATACGATCATCAGCAACAAGCTGGGTCTTGAAGCAGGTGCTGATTTCATCGAAAATGATATTTTTCTTTCGAAGGACGGGCGGTTGGTCATCGTTCATGATTTTACACTGGATGGTACAACGAATGGGACTGGGCTTGTCGAAAGCTTCACGTATGATGAATTAATGCTGCTGGACGCGAATCAAACGCATAAAACCAAATATCCGAGCCTGCCGATTCCAACATTAGATGAACAAATTGAGCTCGCCAGAGAAAAAGGTAAAATGATTTATGCTGAAATCAAGACGAACACGCCTGCAGCGGTTGACGCTTTTGTGCAGCTGATCAAGGACAAGGATGCCGAGGATATGATCAATCCGATGTCTTTCGATTCCAATCAATTGAAGCGGTTGGCTGCTCTGATGCCGGAATTGCCCGGGGGATTGTTGACTGGCGGATATGCCAATGAAGCCAATGTCGGTAAATCTTTGAGGGATACGCTTAAGCTCGTTCAGAATATGAATGTCACGTACAATACGAGTTATGGCGGATTAGGCAAAAACTTTATGGAAGCAGCCAAGCATCGGGGGATCCTAATCTCGCCTTGGACGTTTAATAACAAAAATGATTTTATTCGGATTTTCAAGCTGGGCGCTTACGGAATCACAACAGACTTTGCGCTGTGGGCATCCGACTGGGCGGCAGCAATCAAGCCGGAGAAGGACAAGTACGAGCTAGCCCCGGATGAGAGCCTTACCTTATCGGCCGTCGTCGACAGCTATGCCGAGGGCAAGAGTGCGGTTGTTGCACCAGATCTCGTGCTAATTGACGGACAGGATGTAGTAGAAGTGAACGGAAGCACGGTCACAGGCAAGAAGCCGGGGACGGCGCATGCTTTGTTGCGCTACACGACTACCATGGATGCGAACAACAAATACGATATTTATACGAAGCCGGTAGTGCTGGAAGTGAAGGGTCAGGATCCGGAGCAGCCTGAAGCTGTCAGCCCTGTGTGGACGAACGGCAAGCTTACGGCAGCTAGCATTTCACAAACCGGATTGGTGTTAACCTGGTCCGGAGCGAGCGATAGAGACGGGGTAACGGAGTATCGCTTGTATCAAGGAAATCAAGTCATTGGCAGTGTAACAGGCAGCATCAATAGCTATGAGGTGAGTGGACTAACTGCTGGAACAGAATACAATTTCACCGTACAAGCGGGTAATCAAGCCGGCAAATGGAGCGGGGATGGTCCGAGTACGCGAGTTATGACTTTGGCTGCAGACACTGAAACGGGCACAAATCCCAATCCCGATACGGGGACTGGCAATCCCAATGTGCCTGATCCGGTGATACCGAAGCCAGACGGGGGCAAACCGACTGTCCCTGATTCAGGAACGAATATTATTGAAGCTAAAGACGGCAAGGTGGATGCTGCTGCCCTTAAGAAATCATTTGAAGCGGCAGCACAGGTTGAAGTGAATTTCTCAGGTGAGAAGCTGGAATTATCTGCAGCGGGTTTATTGGAAGCAGCCCGGAAGCAAGATAGCGCACTTGTCCTTGTCAGTGATAACGCCACATATCACCTGCCGCTTTCCGTATTGAAGCTCGAAGAGCTGGCGCAGCAGCTTCAAGTGAATGTGAATGACCTGTCGGTTACGGTGACGATGAAGAAGCTTGGCGGCAGCGATGCTGCAGCAGTTGATGGCGCCGTGAATGCCGCAGGCGGCCAAACCATTGCTGACGCAGTAGAGTTCGAGGTTCAAGTAGTAGGCAAAGATGGCCAAGCGGCTGTGGTTTCGTTCGGAACGACGTATGTATCGCGTGATCTTGTCGTCCATAAAGCTGTGGACACGACTAAAGCAACGGGTGTGCAGTATGTTCCTGAAACGAAGCAGATCAAGTTCGTCCCGACCGTATTCGAAACGAAGGACGGAAAGACTACGGCTACAATGAAGCGGAACGGCAACAGTATTTATACCGTAGTTGAGAATAACAAAAGCTTCGCGGATATGGCTGATCATTGGGCGAGAGCAGATGTCGAGCTGCTG
>JARBUQ010000370.1 GCA_029239545.1 Paenibacillus sp. | reverse complement strand
GGTGCTGGCCGCGTTCAAGCACGGCCTGACGCCGATTGTGTGCGTCGGAGAGAGCTTGGAGGAACGAGAAGCGAGCAAGACCAAGGATGTGTGCCGCGTGCAGACAGAAGCGGCTCTGACGGGGTTGTCCGCGGCTCAGGTCGCGGAGGTAGTAGTCGCGTACGAGCCCATCTGGGCGATCGGGACGGGCAAGACGTCGACCGCGGAGGACGCGAACGAAGTGATCGGCTACATCCGCGAGCGCATTGCCGCGCAGCATGGCGCGGAAGCGGCTGCTGCTGTGCGCATTCAATACGGCGGAAGCGTGAAGCCGGGCAACGTTCGTGAATTCATGGCGCAGTCGGATATAGACGGCGCACTGGTGGGCGGAGCGAGCCTCGAGCCCGCATCGTTCATTCAGCTCGTCGAGGGGGCAGTCTAAGATGACGGCAGCTAACAACAGCGTAAGGCCCAAACCGGTCGCGCTGATTATACTGGACGGCTTCGGGCTCCGCGGGGACATACACGGCAATGCCGTAGCGCAGGCGCATAAGCCTAATTACGATCGGTATATGGCCACATATCCGCATACGACATTAACGGCATGCGGAGAAGCAGTCGGATTGCCGGAAGGACAGATGGGCAATTCCGAAGTGGGTCACTTGAACATAGGCGCAGGCCGGATTGTGTATCAGGACTTGACCCGGATCACCAAGTCGATTCGCGATAAAGATTTTTTCGATAATGAAACGCTTGTAGGCGCTGTAGAGTATGCCAAGAAGAGCGGCAAGAAGCTTCATCTGTACGGCTTGTTATCGGATGGCGGAGTCCATAGTCACATCGACCATCTGCTGGCCCTGCTGGATCTGGCCAAAGAGCACGGCCTGAGAGACGTGTTCATTCATGCTTTCCTGGACGGCCGTGACGTCTCCCCAGACAGCGCTGTAGGTTACATCGAGCGTGTCCAAAGCCATATTGATCGCATTGGAGTGGGGCAGTTCGCAACGGTGCAAGGGCGCTATTATGCTATGGACCGCGACAAACGTTGGGAACGGACGGAGAAGTCCTACCGAGCCATGGTGTACGGAGATGCTCCGTCTTACACCGATCCGGTCCAGGCGGTTCGTGAATCGTATGCCAATTCAATCTTTGATGAGTTCGTTATGCCTGCTGTAATCGTAGGGGCAGATAACAAGCCTGTTGGATTAGTACAGACTGCGGACGCTGTAATATTCTTCAATTTCCGTCCGGATCGAGCCATTCAATTGTCCCAGGTGTTCATGAATGATGATTTCCGTGGCTTCGATCGCGGTGTGAATCATCCAGTAGGCCTGTATTTCGTCTGTTTGACTTTGTTCAGTGAAACCGTAGGCGGCTTCGTCGCGTATAAACCGAAGAACCTTGACAACACTTTAGGCGAGGTGCTCGTGCAGAACGGCCTAAGGCAGCTGCGCACAGCTGAGACTGAGAAGTACCCGCATGTAACCTTCTTCTTCAGCGGTGGTCGGGATGTAGAGCTTCCAGGGGAAACCCGGTTGCTGATTAATTCTCCTAAGGTGGCTACCTATGACCTCAAGCCTGAGATGAGTGCATTCGAGCTGGCTGAAGCTGCAGTTGCCGAGATTGAGAAAGACATCCATGACGTAGTTATCCTTAACTTCGCCAATCCAGACATGGTTGGTCATTCCGGGATGCTGGAGCCGACGATCAAGGCGGTTGAAGCAACGGATACTTGCTTGGGTCGTGTTGTTGAAGCCATTCTAGCCCAGGGCGGAATCGCACTGATTACAGCGGATCATGGCAATGCGGATCTGGTTGTGGATGATAACGAGCGTCCATTCACAGCGCATACGACCAATCCCGTGCCTTTCATCTTAACATCGAACTCGGTTACGTTAAGAGATGGCGGAATTCTGGCCGATATCGCACCAACTATGTTACAATTACTCGGGTTGAAGCAGCCGATCGAGATGACCGGCACATCCATCATATCTTCCGTACAACCAAACATATAAATAAGGAGTGTTACACCATTATGACGATTATATCTGATGTTTACGCACGCGAAGTATTGGACTCCCGCGGTAATCCGACTGTTGAAGTAGAGGTATACCTGGAATCCGGCGGCAAAGGCCGCGCAATCGTTCCATCCGGAGCATCTACTGGTGCTTATGAAGCGGTTGAGCTTCGTGATGGCGACAAGGGCCGTTATTTGGGCAAAGGGGTATTAAAAGCCGTTGAGAACGTGAACGAGATTATTGCTCCTGAAGTGATTGGTCTGGATGCTCTTGATCAAGTAGGGATCGATAACAAAATGATCCAATTGGACGGAACACCGAACAAAGCCAAATTGGGCGCAAACGCGATTCTGGCTGTATCGATGGCTGTTGCCCGCGCAGCGGCTGACGCGCTGGATCTTCCACTCTACACATACCTGGGCGGCTTCAACGCGAAGCAGCTGCCGGTTCCTATGATGAACATCATCAATGGCGGCGCGCATGCAGACAACAACGTTGACGTACAAGAATTCATGGTGCTTCCGGTTGGCGCGGCTAACTTCGCAGAAGCGCTTCGCATCGGTACTGAGATTTTCCACAACCTGAAGGCTGTTCTGAAGGAAAAAGGATTGAACACTGCAGTGGGCGACGAAGGCGGATTTGCACCTAACCTGGGCTCCAACGAAGAAGCTCTTACTACAATCATCACCGCTATCGAACGTGCAGGCTACAAGCCTGGTGTAGATGTGTTCCTTGGTATGGACGTGGCTTCCACTGAGTTCTACAAAGACGGCAAATACCACCTTGAAGGGGAAGGCAAGTCTCTTACCTCCGCAGAATTCGTGGATTTCCTGGCTGACTGGGCTAATAGATACCCGATTATCTCCATTGAAGACGGCTGTGCAGAAGATGACTGGGAAGGCTGGAAGCTGCTGACTGAGAAATTGGGCGGCAAGGTTCAACTCGTAGGCGATGACTTGTTCGTAACGAACACGGACCGTCTGGGCAAAGGAATCGATGAAAACATCGGCAACTCGATCTTGGTAAAGGTGAACCAAATCGGTACCTTGACAGAGACCTTCGATGCGATCGAAATGGCTAAGCGTGCAGGCTACACGGCTGTAATCTCCCACCGCTCCGGTGAGAGCGAAGACAGCACGATTGCTGACATTGCAGTGGCTACTAACGCCGGACAAATCAAGACAGGCGCACCTTCCCGTACGGACCGCGTAGCCAAGTACAACCAATTGCTTCGCATCGAGGACGAATTGGCGGGCACGGCTCAATACGGCGGCCGTAAAGCTTTTTACAACCTTAAGAACCTGTAATTTACACAATAGCTCCGAAGAGGAGGGGATTGCATTGAGCAGATGGATGATAACGATAGCTTTGCTTGTCGGATCCGCCATATTGAATCATTGGATCCCCTTCTCTTCTTTTTTTCGCAGTCTGGATACTATGATTCATGAATTTGGGCATGCCCTTGCCACACTGCTGCTTTCCGGCAAAGTGCTGTATATTTATTTGTTCGCAGATCACAGCGGAGTCACGTATTCCTACATTACGGGCGGCTGGAGAGTTATACCGATGGCGATGGCCGGATACATTACCGCTTCCTTGTTTGCTGTTTATATGTTCTATGCCTATAGTCGCGGTCGCTTGAACCAAGGCTTGGTCATCTGTTCCATACTGGCGGCGGCCTGTTTGATATTATTTGTGAGGAATGGTTACGGGGTAACCTGGATTATCGGGTTCCTCATTGTGAATACAGTGGTGATTGTGCTGCCTTACCAATGGTTGAAGAAATTTTACTATTTGCTCGTGGCTTTTGTATCGCTGGAGGAATCGGTGGTCGGTCCGGTTGGACTGCTGATGATGGCGTTCAACCATCCTGGAAGAGCTGGTGATGCGAGCAGTTTGGCCCAGGCTACAGGAGTACCTGCCCCATTATGGGGAGTGGTGTTCGTTATAATTGCATTATTGTGTGCACGTTCTGCCATTGGATATTTTCTTGGAAAGCCGGGAAAACGAAAGGCTGGAAACGTGTCTGGAACGAGAAG
Organism: Paenibacillus sp.; assembly: GCA_029239545.1. GTDB lineage: Bacteria > Bacillota > Bacilli > Paenibacillales > NBRC-103111 > Paenibacillus_AA. Next base: position 5,821 of record JARBUQ010000370.1, on the reverse strand, counting down.
ATTTACAGTGGAATAAGCAGGTGGAAGCTGACTGATTAAAAATTTTTCAATTAATGGTCAAAGATAGTCAAAGTCAATAAAAACAGCAGAAAACATTATTTTTTTGCCTGAAAATGAGTAAATATTGGCTATTTTCGCTGTTCCTTGCTTTTGATTGATCAGAAGGAGGGGCGTATAATAAAGTCATACCAAACTTGAGGAGGAGATTATACATGTTTGATCTGGTTCCATTTCGTAAAAGAAACGAAGAGCTGTTTGGACAGATGCTAAAATCCTTCAACGAGGCGTTTGAACCTAGCCTGCTGTCCCCTATTCATGGCAATACGAGCTCTTTTCGCACAGACATTCGCGAGAAGGACAATGCGTACCTGATTGAGGCCGAGCTGCCCGGTTTTATTAAAGAGGATATCGAGATTGATGTGAATGATAAATATTTGATTATTCGGGCAAAACGCAATCAGGTTGAGGAGAAGAAGGATGAGCAGGGCAAGGTGATTCGCAGAGAGCGTCATTACGGCGAGTTCGCCCGAGGTTCCTAAGAAAGCGAAGAAGGAAGCTTCTCGCAAGCGGATCGATATTGAATAAGGCACAATGCTCGGGTACGATTTCAGGCAACATCAGTCTGAACTTGCACCCTTTTTTATAATCTCAATCGGATCGATGACGTTATCCTGTTCAAACCGTTGGCAATGACTGAGGTCGAGCGGATCGTCAGTAAGCTCATCCTAGGTCTGGAGCAGCGCTTAAGTGAACGGAGGATTACGCTTGAACTGACGGAGGAAGCGCAGCTGCATATTGCGAGGGAATTAGAGTGGGCAAAAAGAAGCGGCAGGCAGGGTGAAACTTCCTGTCTACCGCTTTTTAAGTTGAAAAGCTTGATTATCGCCATGCAGCATCACACGCACTCCACTCGGGGCTGTAGGTGGAAGGTGGTGTGTCAAGGTACTGAGTAGATTGCCTAAGCCCTAAGTCAGTCCTTCTTCCAGCGTTTCCGGTAGGCCGGGTAAAGCTCATGGGGCTTTTGCATGGAACGTCCATGGCTCAAGCTGATCCAATCGGGCTGAAGCTCCATCACAAGAGAGCCACTATCGATAGCCTGATTCATGTCAGGGGTAAGGAAAGGAATCGGTCGTCCCAGCCGTCCGAATAACGTCATGAACAAGTCTCCTGCTAACAGAACTTGATCCTTTTCGTGGTAATAAACAACATGCCCGTGACTATGCCCTGGAGTATGGAAAGGCGTCAGACCACCGAACGAGAGCAATCTGCCTTCCGAATCGGTGTTCAACGGGCTTGAAATAGAGGGTTTGACCCGAACTTTAGGCTGCTTAAAAGGGTGATAGGGCAGTTGGCCTTCCATATAAGGAATTTCGGCGGCGTGTGCGTGAACGGGAACCGGGTACGACCGCAGTACCTCTTCCAAACCGCCAACATGATCCGGATGACCGTGTGTGAGCACGATCTGTTCCAAGGGTCCCGACTGGAGGTCGCTAATAGCCTTGACAATCGCGGCACCCATCGGGGGAATGCCCGTATCGACCAGGATCAAGCCGTTCTCCGTCTTCACCAGCCATACTTGAATAGGAAGTGCCGTTCGCAAACCCCATATATGCTCGGACAAACGAGTTATTTTCAACGTTAAACGTCCCTCCTGTTTTCACTTCTTACTAACTACTATAGCACGGATTTATGGAAGTAGAATATGGGGATGAGAGCGGTGAAAGTTGATTTCTCTGTGTCAGTTAAGTTCAGAAGAGTTGTATTGTTCTGGTATATATGGTATAATCAATTTTGCTTTGAAAATGGCTTTATGTGGTTCAGATCGGTTATTACGTAGCGCTTTTTAGGAGGTTGGATCGTGGAAATTTTGTTCAAAGTATTACTCATTATTGCTTCTCTTGGCTTGATTGCCGTCGTTCTATTGCAGAAGGGCAAGAGTGCAGGATTATCGGGTGCCATCTCCGGCGGTGCGGAACACCTTTTTGGTAAGACCAAAGCTCGTGGACTTGACTTGTTCCTGTCCCGTCTGACTATCGGATTAGCTATATCTTTCTTCGTACTGGCTCTGCTTGTTGCCTATGTGGTGAAAGAATAACTGTGATATGTGGAAAACACGCAGCAGGGGCTTTTGTCCTGCTGTTTTTTTGTTGGTAAAACGGTCAATACTATGGGTAAGAGATAATAGAGCTAATTTAAAAGCAAATCATGCATTGTAAAGATGAGAAAGGTGATGAGATGACGACTATAGATCAGGTTTTGCAATTTGTTCGTGAAAAGGCGTATAAGCCTATGACCTATCAGGAACTGGCGCAGCATTTTGAAGTGGAGGATGCGGAGGAATTTAAGGATTTTCTGAAAATCCTCAACCAACTGGAGAATGAAGGAGCTGTTATTCGTACTCGCACGGAGCGTTATGGAGTGCCTGAACGGATGAATTTATTACGCGGGAAGCTGCAGGCGCATGCCAAGGGCTTCGGTTTTCTTTTGCCGGAAGAGGCGGGCCATCCCGATGTGTACATACACGCTAACGACATGAACGGAGCGATGAACGGGGATACTATTCTCGTAAGAATTACTTCCAAAAGTGCGGCAGGAGGCAGGCTGGAGGGAGAGGTTGCGCGGGTTGCAACGCGGGCTGTTACGCAGATCGTAGGTACCCTGCAGAGCTTCGAATCGTATGCTTTTGTGCTTCCGGATGACAAGCGGATTGTGAAAGATATTTTTGTTCCTTCGCATTCTTTTAACGGGGCTGTTGATGGGCAAAAGGTTGTCGTTAGAATCGTGCAATACCCGCAAGGCCGTGCAGCAGCAGAAGGTGAAGTTGTTGAGGTGTTGGGGCATAAGGACGATCCTGGAGTAGATATTTTATCGATTATTCGTAAATACCAGCTGCCTGAAGCGTTCGCCGACGATGTGCTTAAGGAAGCCGAAGCGGCTCCGGATACGATCCGGGAAGAGGAATTGGTGGGCCGACGGGACTTGCGCGGGAAGCGGATTGTGACCATAGATGGGGAAGACGCCAAGGATTTGGATGACGCGGTGAATGTTGAGCGTTTGCCTAATGGCAACTATTTGCTAGGGGTCCATATTGCCGACGTCAGTTATTATGTGCGGGAAAATTCTGCACTGGATAAGGAAGCTTATAATCGCGGGTGCAGCGTATATTTGGTTGACCGTGTTATCCCTATGCTGCCGCACCGCTTGTCCAATGGCATATGCAGCTTGAATCCCCATGTGGATCGATTAACGATGTCCTGTGAGATGGAGCTCGATTCTCATGCGAATGTGGTAAGGCATGAAGTGTTCACAAGCGTGATCAAGACGATGGAACGGATGACGTATACAAACGTGCGCAAAATCCTCTCGGAAGAAGAGCCTGAGCTGCTGGAGCGTTATGCGGGGCTGGTGGATGACTTCCGGTTGATGGAAGAGCTCGCTATGAAGCTGCGGAATCGACGGATTCAGCGGGGCGCGATTGATTTTGATTTTGCGGAATCTAAGGTTATCGTAGATGAGAACGGGAAGCCGACTGATATTATTAAAAGAGAGCGTTCCATAGCCGAGCAAATTATAGAAGAATTCATGCTGGCTGCCAATGAAACGGTTGCTGAGCATTTCTACAAGCGCAAGGTGCCCTTCCTGTATCGGATTCATGAGGATCCGGATGGCGAGAAGCTGATGCATTTCATGGAATTCATCACGAATTTCGGTTATGTGGTGCGAAGCAAGGGCAATACGGTTCAGCCGCGCGCTCTGCAGGCGCTGTTGGAGGAGATCAAGGGAACCAAAGAACAAACCGTTATAAGCACAGTCATGCTGCGCTCCATGAAACAAGCGAAGTATGATGCCAACAGCTTGGGGCATTTTGGCTTGGCGGCTGAATTTTATTCCCACTTCACTTCACCTATACGCCGCTATCCCGATCTGATTATTCACCGGGTTATGCGGGAAGTATTCGAGGAAGGCTCGCTTAGCGATAAGCGTCATGAATACTTGGCTAGCCGGATGGATGACTACGCGCGGCAATCCTCGGAACGTGAACGGGTAGCGGTGGATGCCGAGCGGGATACCGATGCGCTTAAAAAAGCCGAGTTTATGCTGGATAAGGTCGGGCAGGTGTTCGAGGGTATTATCAGCAGTGTAACGAGCTTCGGGATGTTCATTGAGCTTGATAATACGGTCGAAGGTCTTATTCGACTGAGCGATATGCATGATGACTATTATCATCATCATGACAAGATTCATGCTCTGGTTGGCGAGCGCACGTCGAAGGTTTACCGCATCGGCGATGAGGTTAAGATTCGCGTGGCACGCGTGAATATGGCAGAGCATACCATCGATTTTGAGATGGTGGATATTTCGCCGCGGCAGAACAACAAGTTCAACTTCGTGGACGGCCGCGGGGCTGGACGCGAGGGACGCGGCGGCAAGCGGGGTGAGCGCGGCGGCGAGCAGGGCGGCCGCGGCGGTGTGGATGCGGCGCCTGCGCGAGGCGGGCGCGGTGGCAGTGGCGGCGGCCGAGGTCGCCGCAAGGGCGCGGGCGGCGCGCCTGGCGCTGGCCGCGGGAGCGGCAGCGGGGCTGCCGCTGGTGGCGGCGCAGCCGGCAAGTCTGGCAGCGCCAGCGGGCGTGGCGGAGCCAGCCGCAGCGGCGGCGGAGCGCGAGGCGCTGCGGGCGGAGGGCCCGCCACTGGCGGCGGTGACGCCGGCAAGGCGACGCGCAGCTTCGTGCGCAAGAGCAGCAAGCGGAAAAAATAGTTATAACTCCGCGTCCGCATTGATTTTACCCGTTGAAGTTGATACAATAAACTCCTAGCACGAAGCTTATCCGAGTCCGATCGTTGAAGGAGTGATGCACATGGGTAAGAAGAGCGAGGGCAAGCTGCTCGCCCAGAATAAAAAAGCTTCCCATGACTATTTCATCGAGGACACGTATGAAGCGGGCATGGTGCTTAGCGGAACGGAGATTAAATCCGTCCGTATGAGCAAGGCTAATATCGGCGACGCCTTCTGCACCATTCGTAATGGTGAGGCATTCGTGCACAATATGCACATCAGCCCATTCGAGCAAGGGAACCGGAGCAATCCAGACGACCCGACTCGTGCACGGAAGCTGCTGCTGAAAAAGGATCAGATCAAGAAGCTGTATGGTACCGTGAAGCAGCAAGGATACGCCTTAGTTCCCTTAAAAGTATACATCCGTAATGGATACGCAAAGCTGCTGTTAGGCGTAGGCCGAGGCAAGAAACAGTTCGACAAGCGTGAGACTGAAGCCAAACGCGATGCTCAGCGGGATATCCAAAGAGCTTTACGCGAGAAGCAAAAGGTTGCCCGTTAATCGGGATGGATACTTAGGATTCTTATGGCAGAGATACCAAGTGAAGCCTCATCTGGCAGCAACATCTTCATATAACATGCTGAGATATGTGTTATACTAGAACAGTAGCAGGTGCCGGATAACACTTGCTGCATAACCTTTTTTTCTTCTCCAGGCAATCGGTCCTTTAATCTTGTTGAAGGGATTGAATGACGCGAGTGCAAGCATTACGTTTCTCTCCCAAGGGATCCTTGGGAGGGAACTTTTTCAGAAGTACTTATCGGCTTCACCTTCTAATTCGGGGGCGTTCTTGGATTCGACGGGGATAGTACGAGCAACGGTTGCGGGTAGTGGGGACGCGTCCACTTAAATACGCTAAAGCCAATTAAATGGCAAAACACAAAACAACTACGCTTTAGCAGCTTAATAACCTGTTAGCGTGCTCCTCCCTCGCATCGCCCATGTGCTAGGATAGGGGCTCAACTTTAGTGGGATCCGCCGTTCGGT
>JARBUQ010000369.1 GCA_029239545.1 Paenibacillus sp. | reverse complement strand
ATGGCGGAAGCAATTCACAGAAGACCCCGACAGATAGCCAGCAACGTCAATCAGCGGGACTCGGCTCAGGATTTATTTTTGACAAAACAGGTTATGTTCTTACGAATCAGCATGTTGTAGACGGCGCGACTGAAATTGAAGTTGAGGTGCAGGGCTACAGCAAGCCCTTCAAAGCCAAGCTGATGGGATCGGAGTACAATCTTGATCTGGCGGTACTGAAGATTGAGGATAGCAAGGAATTCCCTTACCTGCCGCTTGGCAGCTCAGATGATATTCGCGTAGGCGACTGGGTAGTGGCGATCGGTAATCCTTATGGCTTCGATCATACAGTAACGGTAGGGGTACTGAGCGCCAAGGAGCGTCCGATTGATATCCCTGACACACAAGGAACACGTAAGTACGAGCACTTGCTGCAGACAGATGCTTCCATTAACCCCGGCAACTCGGGTGGGCCGCTTCTCAATCTGAACGGCGAAGTAGTTGGGATTAACACAGCCGTTAGTGCACAGGCGCAAGGGATCGGGTTCGCCATCCCAACCAGTACGGTGAACACAGTTCTTCAGAATATGATGAATGGTGTGAAGATGCCTCAGCCGTACATTGGAGTTGGCTTGTCTGATATCCAGGATGAATGGGTGAAGCAGCTGAATCTCGAAAACAACAAGGGATCTGTAATTACGACTGTAGAGAACGGAAGCCCTGCCTCCAAAGCTGGCTTAACCGCTGGTGATGTTATCCTTGAAGTGAATGGCGAAGCTGTTACCAACAGCACGGATGTCACTACCAAGATCAAAGCGCTTAAGGCTGACGATAAAGTTACGTTGAAGATTATGAGAGACGGCAAAAAGGTTGACACATTCGTTATTATTGGCGACCGCAATAAATCTTAAGGCAGAATGTTATCGCACGGCGAGCTGGGAGCTGTGTTAGGTGCGATAACTGATTGAGCCATGCAGGACCTGCAGGAAAGCGTAACGGAAGCGAATGCTCCGCTTCGCTTTCCTGCTTTTGTTTAGCAGTGGTACAATAGAAGCAAAGTGTAGCTAATAAGAAGCTAATGATGAGGGAAGTGAATGTGTTGCGGGATAAAATTATGGTGATTGACGATGATGCGAAGATCACCTCTATGTTAAAAAGATCGCTAGCATTCGAGGGGTACGCTGTATCTACAGCAGCTAACGGGTCGGAAGGGTTGAAGCTGCTGCTGCTGGAAGAACCGAATGTGATTATCCTTGATGTAATGATGCCGCAGCTTGATGGATGGGAAGTTTGTCGCCGCATCCGAGAAAGCGGCAGTGATGTTCCTATCCTGATGCTGACAGCAAAGGATGAGGTGTCGGATCGGGTGAAGGGGTTAGACTTGGGAGCGGATGATTATTTAGTGAAGCCTTTCGCGCTGGAGGAATTGTTAGCCCGTGTGCGTTCGCTGCTAAGACGCCGTGCGGACAAGGCCGAGCAGCAGACGCGCCGGGTTCAGGCCGAGGATGTGGTGCTCGATCTGGATACAAGGGAAGTTATCCGAGACGGCAGCAGCATTGAGCTCACGACCAAGGAGTTCGATCTGCTTCATCTCTTCATGCAGAATCCGCGACGAGTCCTATCCCGGGATCTGATTATGGAGAAGGTATGGGGCTACGACTATAGCGGGGAGTCCAATGTGCTTGAGGTTTATATAGCGCTGCTTAGACAGAAGCTGGAGGAGCATGGAGGCAAACGCATCATACAGACGGTACGGGGAGCGGGTTACGTACTGAGAGGGGAATAACATCATGTCGATCCGTTTGCGGCTTACATTATGGTATACCGGCATATTGGCCGTAACTTTGCTGACTTTGGGGTTTGCTATTTATTTTACGTTGTCTGCCAGTCTGCTAGCGGATTTGAAGGGGAAAATGAGGATAGAAGCAGAAAGAGTAATATCCTCTATACAGCCAACACTCGTACAGTCAAGGAGAGGCATATCAGTTACGCTTACATTGCCTCCTTTAGATACATTTGAGACTGGAATGGTGATGCAGGTCCTGAAACCGAATGGAGAGGTGTTTAAAGAATCAGGTAATTCCGTACTAAGTTTACCAAATACAATCGAAACGGCACGGAGAGCTTCCGATGGCAACAGCTACTTTGAGTCCACTTTGTTTGGTAATACGGCCGTTCTGGTTAATAATATTCCAATCTTCTATGATAACCAATACTTGGGAGTTCTTCGTGTTGCAGGAAATAAAGAAACGATCAACAACTCTTTGCGTTCATTGAAGTATACATTCATTCTAGTCGGATTCTTCATTGTGCTTCTGGCCGCCTCGATAGGCTGGTTCCTGGCGCGCAAGGCGCTGCGACCCATCGAAAGAGTGATAGATGCCGCTAACCGCATAGAGAAGAGCGCCGACCTCGACCGGCGAATTGATTATATCGGGCCGTCAGACGAGATAGGCAGGCTGACGGACACGGTCAACGGGATGCTTTCACGCATCCAGACTATGTATTCGGAGCTCGACGATGCTTACAGCGCCCAACGTCGCTTTGTATCCGACGCTTCTCATGAGCTGCGTACCCCGCTTACCACGATTCGCGGTAATGTAGAGCTGCTGGAGAAGGTGTGGAAGGCCGCTGCCAGCAAAGGTGAGATGAACAGCGTAGACTTTGAGAATGTGACTATGTCACTGGAAGCGATGCGAGATATATCGGATGAGGCGGAACGGATGAGCCGGATGGTGAATGACTTATTGTCGCTGGCTCGAGCTGATGCAGGGCAAGTGATGCACAAAACTTCGGTAGAACTCAAGCCACTGGTTGATGAGGTTGTACGCAAAGCCCAGTTCCTTCCGAGAACTGCCGAATGGATCGTTGGAGATACGAGTCCGTTAATAGGCTTGAATGTGAATGGAAGCAAGGATCATTTGCAGCAATTATTATTTATTTTTATTGAGAATGGTTTAAAGTATACGGATGAAGGCTCTGTTACCCTGGATTTCATTCGCAGGGAGCAATTGATCGGATTCAGGATCAGCGATACGGGTATTGGTATGGATAAAGAGGAGGTTCCCCATATTTTTGAACGCTTCTATCGTGCTGATCTTTCGCGCGGCACCAAATCGGGTACAGGACTCGGTCTGTCGATTGCCAAATGGATTATCGATGAGCATGCCGGCTCTGTTGAGGTTATGACCCAGAAGGATCATGGAACGACATTTGTCATCTGGTTGCCTACTGTGCTTTCGCTTTCTTCGCAGCCGTGATTAGGCTATAATTAGAAGCAAACAGACGGGAGGAAGAAACCGGTATGGATGTATTGAAAATATCTCCGCGCGGCTACTGTTACGGTGTCGTAGACGCAATGGTGCTAGCGAGGCAAACTGCACGCAATTTGGATCTTCCAAGGCCCATATATATATTAGGAATGATTGTACACAACAGCCATGTTACGGAAGCATTCGAGGATGACGGCATTATTACTTTGGATGGAAACGATCGACTGGAAATTCTCGAGAAGGTCGAGAAGGGGACCGTTATTTTTACAGCCCATGGCGTGTCGCCTGAAGTTCGCCGTCGTGCCCGTAACAAGGGCTTGACGGTGGTGGATGCCACATGCCCGGATGTGACCAAGACTCATGACCTGATTCGGGAGAAGGTCGGGGAAGGGTATGAGATTATTTATATCGGCAAGAAAGGCCATCCCGAGCCGGAAGGGGCGATAGGCATTGCTCCTGAGCATGTGCATCTGATCGAGAGAGAAGCAGAGATAGATGCTCTGAATCTCGTTGCAGACAAGATCACGATTACGAATCAGACTACAATGAGCCAGTGGGATATTCGGCATATTATGAATAAGCTCATAATCAAGTTTCCTTCTGCTGAGATTCACAACGAGATCTGCCTCGCAACGCAAGTGCGGCAAGAAGCTGTTGCAGAGCAGGCGAAGGAATGCGATCTGGTCATCGTGGTCGGGGATCCTAAGAGCAACAACTCCAATCGTCTGGCCCAAGTTTCGGAGGAGATTGCGGGGACGCGTGCCTTCCGGATCTCAGACGTATCCGAGCTGCAGACAGAGTGGCTCGAGGGCGTGAGCAAGGTAGGTGTTACCTCCGGTGCCTCCACACCAACTCCGATTACGAAGGAAGTCATCTCGTATTTGGAGCAGTACGATCCTGCTCTGCCAGCCACCTGGCCGATCGAGCGTACGATCAACAAGAGCAAGCTGCTTCCTCAGGTGAGGGAGAAGACGGGCAAGGGAGTTTAGTGTGACTTTTGTATAATTGTGTTACATCCATACAGGACCGTTCGGATATTTTCCGGATGGTCCTTTTTTGCGACACTCCCATATTATAGGAAAAAACACAACCATAGTTTATCGTTCTCCACTTTTCGATTATAATGGAATATTAGATGCCTTTATTATTAGAAAAGGGGATTATGCATGGATTTCGTCAAAGTCAGAACAGCCATTCAGGGCAGCCCTATCCGCTTCTTGGTCGGGTTATTTATTATTACACGTATCGTCGTGCTCGTTGCTGCTTATTTCGGAATGAACTTATTCTCAGATTATCAATTCCCATCAGACTACAAACCGCTGACTTGGTCAGGCTCTGCTAGCTCTCAGATGCTGCTGGAAGAAGATTTGTGGAAGACCAAGTTCCCTGTTCTTAAACAATTCTTGACAGCAGATACATATGCGTATCAGGTAATTGCGGACCAATGGTATGATGATTATCGGATTGACGAGCCGCACCCGCCAGCGAATTGGGTGTTCTTTCCTTTGTTTCCGCTTCTGCTGCGAATATTTGCCAAGCTCACAAATGCAGACTATATGTTGACAGGGCTTGTCATATCCAATTTATTTCTTATTGCTTCAATGATTTATTTGTATTATATAGCGATTCAACGCGGATTGAAGGATATGGAAGCAAAACTTGGGGTAGGGCTGCTGCTTATTGCGCCGGCTGCTATCTTTCTATTCGTACCTTACACGGAGAGCTTATTTCTGATGCTCTCCATGGGTGCGATTTACTATTCCCATAAGGGCAAGTGGCTTCCGGCGCTCATCATGGCAGGCCTTTGTACGGTAACGCGAAATGTAGGGGTTGTGATATTGCTTTATACAGCTTGCTGTATGCTGCTGGAGAGAGGGTTTCGCAAGCCGGAGCGTGGAGATTTGTTGAGGTTGTTATATTTAATAGTCGGGTGCATTCCGCTCGCTTCTTATTTAGGGTATATGAAATGGCTGACAGGTGACTTCCTGGCTCCTATCAACGAGCAGATTAATTGGGGCCGACACACTTCCATTCCTTTCACC
>JARBUQ010000368.1 GCA_029239545.1 Paenibacillus sp. | reverse complement strand
TTGCACGCCAACAGATGGTTGGGAAACAGAGCTGGACTTTTGCTATAATGAGGTCAGGAGTTTATTAGGAGGCAAATGTACATGAGAAGGCAAAGCAGCAACAATCAAAGGAACCACCCCCAATCGTCCGGATCCTCTAATCCGCGCAATTCAGCTCATCATAATAAGCCAGCCAGTGGACCGAACAAGCCACCCGCTCCCCCCAAACGTTTCACCGTCAACGAGCCGTCGGAGCTGCTGACATTCCTGCTGAGCAATATTACGAACCAGGGGCGGAATGCTGTGAAATCTTTGCTGGCCCATGGTCTGGTGAGAGTAGATGACAAGGTTATTAAGGTATATAACTATAATCTGATCCCAGGGCAGAATGTAACGGTGATGAAAGCACAGGCGTCAGCAGCAGAGGAAGCGCAGAAGCTGGTTGGTCTCACTATTCTCCATGAGGATTCGGATATTATTGTTGTACAGAAGGATGCCGGGCTTTTGTCGATTGCTACTGCTGAAGAGAAGGAAATTACCGCGTACCGTCAGCTTACAAGCCATGTCCGCAGAAACTCGGATGCCAACAGTCGGATCTATATTGTACATCGATTGGATCGGGATACTTCCGGAGTTATGCTGTTCGCGAAGAGCGAGAAGGTTCAACAGGTGCTGCAGGATTCGTGGCAGGAGTTGGTGAAGGAGCGGACTTATATAGCTTTGGTTGAGGGGGCAGTTAAAAAAACGGAGGGGACAATCAGCTCCTGGCTGAAGGAGAGCAAGACATTGAAGATGTACTCCAGCCCTTACCCGAACGATGGCCAGCATGCGGTAACTCACTACAAGGTAATTCAAACGAATAGGGATTTCTCTATGTTGGAGGTTCATCTGGAGACTGGACGGAAGAATCAGATTCGCGTGCATATGGAGGATATTGGACATCCCATTGTGGGAGATAAGAAGTATGGCTCGAAGAGCAAGGCAATTGGCCGACTCGGTCTCCATGCACGTGTTATCGCCTTTCTTCATCCCGCCACAGGAAAGCTGCTCCGCTTCGAGTCAGCGATCCCCAAAGTGTTCAATCGTCCATTCAAAGAACTGTAAGTCGGCTCAAGGATACATGAATTTATAGCCAATGCCCCAGACGGTCTTGATATATTGGGGCTGTTTGGGGTTGTCTTCTATCTTCTTGCGCAAATTCGTAACATGCACATCTATAGAACGTTCATTGACGTAGGAGTCTATTCCTCGAATGGAATTAATCAGATCGTCGCGGCTGAAAACTTTGCCTGGATGCTGATAGAACAGCTTCATAATCTCAAACTCGGAGAACGTAGTCTCTATCGGTTTATTGTAAATGTAGATCGAGCGGCGCTCCAGATCCATCCGAATGCGGTTGGGGTTGTCCTGGGAGGACGCCTCCTGCGCAACAGCCACCTGCGAGAGCGTCGTAGGCAACCTATGTGCTCTGCGGCTTGTTGCGATAATCCGTGCTTTGAGCTCCTGCATGCTGAAGGGCTTGCATAAATAATCATCAGCACCCACGGTTAAGGCTTGAATTCGGTCACTGACCTTGGTGTTCATGGAGATAATGATGATAGGAATTGTTGTCATTTCGCGGAAAACTACGCACAGGTCCATCCCGTTCGCATCAGGCAGCACCAGATCAAGAAGAATGATATCGGGAGTGAATGTGTAAAAAGCCTTCATCCCTTCTTCACCAGTTGCAGCTCGTAATACGGTGAAATCTTCCTCTGCAAGATACATGCTTAACATATCCCCGAAAATAGCATCATCTTCAATTATTAGTACCCTCATTGGAATGACACCTCAATTTGTTTAGAAATCTAATCTTTTCCTAACATTTACCGCTTTCATTTTATTATAAAGGCTTGGATACCGATAGTCCATGGAAATAACCGTTTACTTTTAGCAGAGTGTGAGTGAATTGTTAGGGGTTTGGTTGGTTTATGAAGCTGAGAATTAAATCAAGCATGGTTTGGACTAACGCTGTTCCAGCACAAACAAACGTCAGAGCAGAGGCCCTGACGTTTATTAGGCGGCTTGTATAGTTAAGCTAGTGTCAGAAATTTAACACATACAGGCTTGGACAGCTCAAGCACATCACCTGTCGGTTGAAGCTTGCCTGTCTCGGCATCTCGGGCCAGCGTAACCACGTTGTCGGTATCGCGGTTGGCTACGATCAGGAATCGGTCGTCCGGTGACAACGCGAAGTTGCGCGGGTGCTTGCCGCCTGCTGAGGCGTGCTCAACAAAAGTCATCTCACCGCTCACCGGATCGATCGCGAACACAGCTATGCTGTCATGACCGCGATTGGAGCCGTATAGGAAGCGTCCGTCAGCTGTGATATGAATATCCGCAGTGGAGTTCTCTCCTGTATAGGATTGCGGCAATGTTGAGATACTCTGTATCTCGGTAAGCTGCCCCTCCTCAGCCTCATAAGAGAAGGCAGTTACCGTAGAGTTCAGCTCATTGATGACATAGACATAAGGTAATGCTGGGTGGTAGGCAAGGTGACGAGGGCCAGCACCGGGCTCCAGGGCAACCTCGCTCTTAGGTGTCAGCTTCAGATTCTCGATATCCAGGGCGTATACTACGATCCGATCTATGCCCAAATCAGGTACGAGTGCGAATCGATTCCCACGATCTACGAAAACAGAATGCGGGTGAGGCCCGTTCTGCTGGGGCCGAATGCCGGAGCCTGCATGCTGATGCATATCGGCTATAGTGCCGATATGTCCGTCTGCCTGCAAGCCGGATAAGCCGACCAATCCGCCGGAGTAGCTGGCTACCATGGCGCATTGGTTGGTGCGGTCCAAGGAAATATGGCAGGTTGGAGCCGTAACGGATGCTTCTGTGTTTAGCAGAGTCAGCTTGCCGGTGTCGGCATGAATGTCGAACGCTTGGATCGCTCCGCTGCGTTTTCCCTCAGCACTGATATTCTCAGACAGAGCATACAATTTCAGGAGAGACTCGTCCACAGCCAGAAAAGTAGGATTTTGCAAACCGCTCGCAGATTCGATTAAGCTCAGCTTGCCTGTTTCACTATCATAGGTGCAGGTGTACAAGCCTGGATTGGCGGCATCAGCATAAGAGCCGATATAAGCGAAACGGGTTGATGAGTGGTGTTGCTCAGTCATGGTAGATCACTCCTTTGAACATTTGTGTGACCAAGGCGCTTCAATGTTCCTTTTTGTATTATCGCAAATCCTACTTTTTCTCGCAAATGTGATATACTTCAATACATATTATTAGACGCTGCAGATGGGCTGGAGCAGGGAAGGAGCAACTATGATACGTTTTGGAGTAATTGGAACGAACTGGATTACTGAGCAGTTTATTAAGTCGGGGCTCGAGGCGGAGGGTTTTGCTCTGACAGCTGTATACTCACGGACTGAAGAACGCGCTCAGGAGTTTGCTGAGAAATTTAATATCGTGAATCGGTTTAGCGATTTGGAGCAGTTCGCGGCAAGCGATAGCTTCGACGCAGTCTACATCGCCAGCCCGAATTCATTTCATGCTGAACAAGCCATCGTCTGTATGAACCAAGGGAAGCATGTATTATGTGAGAAGCCGGTAGCTTCGAATGCTCGCGAGTTTGGCGACATGATAGAAGCGGCCCAACGTAACCAGGTACTGCTTATGGAGGCCATGAAAACAACATTTTACCCCAACTTTAAGGCGATTCAGGAGCATTTGCACAAAATTGGGCCGATTCGACGTTATTTCGCCACCTACTGCCAATATTCCTCGCGTTACGATGCTTATAAGCAGGGTAATGTACTAAATGCTTTTAAACCGAATTTCTCGAATGGTTCGTTGATGGACCTCGGGATTTACTGTGTATATCCAATGGTTGTCCTGTTCGGGAAACCAGACGCCGTCAAAGCTAATGGCTTCATGCTGGAATCCGGTGTGGATGGCGAAGGAAGTATATTAGCTCGATACGGAGAGATGGAGGGGGTAATTCTCCATTCGAAAATAACCCACTCGAATATGCCTTCCGAGATTCAAGGGGAATATGGAAACCTGATAGTGGACAAAATCAACATGCCGGAGAAAGTGGAAATACGCTATAGAGATGGTACGTTCGAAGAGATCACGCAGATTCAAACCCCTAATAATATGGTATATGAGATTAAAGAGTTTATCGGGCTGCTGCAGCAGGGGAAGCTGGAGTCCATTGTTAACTCCCACGCTCATTCTTTGGGTGTAATGGAGATCATGGATGAGGCCAGGCGACAAATGGGACTTGTTTTCCCGGCTGATTCGCGATAAAGTTGAGAGATAGAGCGGTGTCTCATGGAGACCCGTATAGATTTAGAATCGGAACAGACGAGGTGATAGCGATGTCAGAAGAAACGAAGCAAGCACAAGAAGGACAAGATACGCAGGACGTTCAAGCGACACAAGAGGTACAAGCAACACAGGACGATCAAGGCACACAACAGCCGAAGAAGAAATCATTGGCTGAAGCGGCCAAGGAGATGCTTGCGCAGAAGAAGAAAGGCCAGGGTGGCCCAGCCAATCATCAGAAGTCGGGAAGCTCAGGCGGACCGGTTATGAGGAGTCAACACACGAACAAACCAACCAATACCCGTCGGAAGATGGGCAGCTCTTAGGCTTAATAGCAGGGAGCAACAGGATAAAGGGTAAGGAGAGCGGAAGAATCGATGAATAGATCGATTCTTCCGCTTTTGTTTGCGTTTCACAGTGTATAGGGTGAGGGGGGGGATCATTTGTTGGTGGTTTTGACATAGGGACACCAGGGTAAACAGCTCACACGGTTGGAGAAGACAGAGGCTTAACCTGACCTGTCTTTGTAAGAGCATCCGCATATTGATCCCGGATCTTCAAGATTCCCGGCAGGTTGTCGAAGAAGACCTCCACGAGCTTCGGATCAAAGTGCTGGCCCTGCTCCTGGCGGAAGAAGGCGAGAATATCCTCAAGCGGCCAAGCCTTCTTGTACACACGCTCGCTGCCGAGGGCATCGAATACATCGGCTAAGGCTGTAATTCTGCCGTAGATGTGGATTTCTTCCCCAGCCAACCCGTTCGGGTAACCTTGGCCGTTGTATTTCTCATGGTGCTGATGGGCAATGATGGCGGCAGCTTTGATAATTTGGCGGTTGGAATGGTTCAGCATAGCGTAACCGTGCTCGGAATGCTGCTTCACAATTTCGAATTCCTCATCTGTGAGCTTGCCGGGCTTGTTCAGAATCGCATCGGGCACGGCTACCTTCCCCACATCGTGCATAGACGAAGCCAGACGAATAAGCTCGGCCTCCTCTTCAGGCAGTCCGTAGCGGAGAGCCAGCAGCTT
>JARBUQ010000367.1 GCA_029239545.1 Paenibacillus sp. | reverse complement strand
CTCCCACTCCATTCACTTTAACTAACTAAAGCAGATGTCGAAATTTTCGACATCTGGACGACTCCCTCTTCTCTCCCAAGAGAATCCCCCTAACCGCCTAAGCCTAACTCACTCCCCTTCACCTGTTGCTCCTTCACCTGACAACATTGGCCCGCTTGCCTGCCCTCCCATGCGCCTTACTGAACTCAACCGCCAAGCACCTGACTGGTGAACCTCCTGTCAGGTTTCTTTTATTTGCATCGGCAAGCTCATCCTCTGACCGGAATATCCCTTCATTTATAGGACTACCCAGGTATAATCTTACTTGCGGACAGTGCATCTTAATATTGGATAACCCCGAATCTTAATGGCGGGTAACGCGTTCCTATATCCGTCGGTTCCTATCTTGCCCCTTCTCCATTAAGCTAAAAGAGTGAGATAACCACATTAACGGGAGGTCAATACGAATGGTAAAGAGAATGAAAGTGTTAACCACATCAGTCCTATCAGCAGCACTTTTTACAACCCTGCTTGCAGGCTGCGGGACCAAGGCAGAGCCAACCCCAACCGGTTCAAGCAATCCGGCCGGAACGAATGAAGTTAAAGAAGTCAAATATCCGGAATCCGTCTCTTATTGGGTCTCTCTTAACCCGAATGCTGCCGCAACGATGAAAAGCTATAATGAAATCGCCTCATATAAAGAGCTGGAGAAAATAACAGGAACGAAGGTGGAATTCCAGCATCCTCCGACTGGTCAGGAGAAGGATCAGTTCAACCTGATGCTTGCCTCCGGGAAGCTTCCCGATGTAATTGAATACAACTGGGCGAGTGCTCCCAAAGGACCGGATAGCCTGATCAAGGAGAAGCGTATTCTTCGCTTGAATGAGCTGATTGATCAGTACGCCCCAAACCTTAGCAAGGTGTTGAAGGACAACCCCGAATTCCGCAAAATGGTCACTACAGATGATGGCAACATTTATGTTATGCCCTTCATCCTTGGCGACGAGCAGTTATCCAGCGTGAATGGTCCTGCCGTTCGTAAGGACTGGCTCGATAAGCTGGGCTTGCAGGTACCGAAGACGATTGCAGATTGGGAAACCGTACTGACTGCATTCCGCGATAAAGATCCGAACGGCAATGGCAAGAAGGATGAAGTGCCTTATTTGTTCACAATTAAGCCGGATAATGAGATGGACCTGAATCACATGTTCGTTGGAGCATGGGGAATCACTTCCGATTTCTATCAGGAAAACGGCAAGGTCCAGTACGGACCGATTGATCCTAAATTCAAAGAGTATCTTACCTTGATGGCCAAATGGTACAAGGACGGCCTGCTGGACAAGGATTATGCAACAACCGACGGCAAGCTGAAGGATGCCAAAGTTACGAATAACCAATTAGGGACATTCTCCGCTTATGCAGGCAGCGGGATTGGCCGTTACACATCTCTGATGCAGCCGACTGATCCTAAGATGTCTCTTGTCGGTACGCAATATCCGGTAATCAATGCAGGAGACAAAGCGCTAGGTCAATACACCTTCCCTTTCACAGGAGTTGGTGCTGCCATCTCCGTATCAGCGAAAAATCCGGAACAAATCATTAAATGGCTGGACTACAAATACGGGCAAGAGGGCAGCCTGCTGTTTAACTTCGGTGTAGAAGGCCAGAGCTATAAGATGGAGAACGGATATCCGAAGTATACGGATCTCATTCTGAACAATCCGAACAAGCTGCCAATTACACAAGCGATGGCTCAGAACTTTATTGCCAGCTGGAGCGGTCCAATCGTTCAGGACAAACGTTATATCGAGCAGTACTTCACCCTTCCAGAGCAGCGCGATGCACAGAAAGCCTGGATGGCAGCGGATCATTCCAAGCTTTTGCCGCCCATTACTTTGACAGCGGAAGAAAGCTCCAAGACCGCCTCGATCATGAATGATGTCAAGACATATCGCGATGAGATGATGAACAAATTCATCATGGGTGCTGAGCCGCTCGCTAACTTCGACAAATTCGTTTCTACTATTAAGAGCATGGGAATTGATGATGCGATCAAAGCAAGGCAAGCTGCGCTTGACCGTTACAATTCACGCAAATAACTGAACGTCTGGCGAGGTCCGGCTTGTTAGGGGGACGATAGTGTGAGCACCCTTTTAACAGGCCGGTCTCCCTTTTCATTCGCAAGCAGAGCACCCAGATGAACAGATAGGAGGTCTTGTAATGTCCGTTGTATCTAAGGAAGAGATGAGACCGCCCCAACCTGCGGTTGATAAGAACAGCTTCAAGTACCGTTCACTCCGCGATATCAAAATTAATAAATACATTTATCTCATGCTAGTTCCGGTTGTCGCTTACTATCTGATTTTCTATTATGCACCCATGTATGGCTTGCAAATTGCCTTTAAGGATTTCTCCCCTGGTCTTGGAATAGTCGACAGTCCATGGGTTGGCTTTCAGCATTTTCTGGATTTTTTCAATAGCTATTATTTCTGGAGGCTGCTGCGCAATACGATTCTAATGAGCTTATATGATTTAGCGTTCTCTTTCCCGGCTTCCATTATCCTGGCTCTGTTATTGAATGAATTGCGCAGTGCCATGTTCAAAAGAGCGGTTCAGACGATTACTTATATGCCGCATTTTATTTCGATTGTTGTCATTTCCGGTATGATGGTAGACTTTCTGGCACGCGATGGATTGATCAATAATGTGATGTCATCGGTATTCGGTATTGAGCCGATTGCCTTTCTGCAAGAGAGCGGCTGGTTCCGAACGTTGTATATTTCCTCTGGAATTTGGCAGAACATCGGCTGGGGCTCGATTATTTATTTATCCGCGATGTCAAGCATAGACCCTTCTCTCTACGAAGCCGCCAAAGTGGACGGTGCAAGCCGATGGAAGCAAACGATTCATATCACGCTGCCAGGCATCATGCCTACTGTGATCATCTTGTTGATTTTGCAGATCGGTAATTTCATGAGTGTCGGTACGGATAAAATATTGCTGCTCTACAACAGCACCACCTACGAAACCGCTGATGTTATCGGCACCTTCGTGTACCGAAAAGGGATTCTGGAATCTGATTTCAGCTACAGTGCAGCAGTTGGATTGTTCAATGCCATCATTAACTTCACCTTGCTGGTGCTGGCTAATGCCATTAGTCGTCGGACTAGCGATACTAAGCTATGGTAGCTTACGACCTTACTTACTTTACAAAAGTACATTGTGCTTACACATCATGCAACAGGAGGTCCGAATCTGATGAATCATCGAAGCTGGGGAGAACGTCTTTTTGATATTACGAACGTTGTCTTTCTGACTGGGCTGTCCATCCTCACCATCTATCCATTCTTGTACGTCTTGTTCGCCTCCTTAAGTGATCCGGCTTGGGTGGTGCAAGTACGGGGACTGATCTGGTTCCCAAAAGGCTTGAATCTGGAAGCCTATAAACTCGTATTCCAGAACCCTTCTATTATCACCGGTTATATGAACACCTTGATCTATGTAATTATCGGAACTTCGCTGAACATACTGATGACATCACTCGGAGCCTATGCTCTGTCCAGACAAAATGTAATGTGGAAAAATCCGATCATGTTTATGATTGTGTTCACTATGTTTTTCAATGGCGGACTTATCCCTACTTATTTGCTTGTATCGAACCTGGGGATGCTTGATTCCCGACTTGCTCTGATCATTCCGACAGCTATGAGCGCCTTTAACCTGATCATCATGCGTACAGCGTTCCAGGGGGTGCCTGTCAGTCTAGAGGAATCCGCCAAGCTCGATGGCGCCAATGATTTCACGGTTCTATTCCGCATTATTCTTCCTTTATCGATGCCGGTTGTGGCGGTTATGATCCTCTTCTATGGTGTAGGTCATTGGAACGCTTGGTTTAATGCTATGATTTATTTGAGAACACGGGATTTGTACCCGCTTCAGCTCATTCTCAGGGAAATTCTTATTACGAACAGTACCGATTCGATGATGACTGGCGTCGGCGGAGGAGACAAGATGCCCATCGGCGAAACGATCAAATATGCCACAATCATTGTGGCGACATTGCCGATTCTTTGCTTGTATCCGTTCTTGCAGAAGTATTTTGTGAAGGGTGTTATGATTGGGGCGATTAAAGGGTAATTTTCTGACGAATAACAAAATAATAACAGACTAATAACAGATCAATAACAGGATTATGTGAAGTCCATGCGAAAAAAATTGCCCAGCTCAGACATCTTGTTTTATGTTTCTTTGATTAACCTTTTAAGGTTGAAACATAAAGCCAAAACTCGCGGCAATTCCTTTTTTCACATTCCACTTCACCATAATCCAGTTATTCGACAGTTTTGAGAGTAGGGCAGCTAAGGAGAGCTGCGTTTCCTTGCTCTCTTTTATTCAGGGGATAGCAGGTCAAAGAGAGCATGTTTCCTTGCTCTCTTTTTGGCGAGATGGGTTGTAAGCGAATACATTTTGTCTTGAGGACATTTTCCATTATTATAGTAGGTACACAAGAAGAAGGTGCTGAAGATGATCGGTTGGTTGAAATCTATTCGATGGAAAACAAGAACAAGACGAAGTGTATTCGTTACTCTTCTCGTCTCTTATATTCTGATTATGCTTATTCCGCTCGGAATCGGGGCGTTTATTTATGGCCGAATGTCAGCGGCTATGGTGGAGCAAGCGGTCCGAAGCAATTCAGGCTTGCTTGAGCAAGCCAAGCAGGCTATTGATCAACGTCTGGCCGATCTCGACAAGGTCAGCATTCAGATTGCGCTGAACACGAAGCTGCTGAGCCTTCTGGGCAATGGACCGGACAGTCAACGCAATGAATCATTGGTGCATAGCGAGGTAATCCGGGATTTCGGACGGCTGCTTGCTTCGAACGGGTTTATAGATGAGCTGTATGTATACCTGCGCAATGGAGATATAATCCTGACCAGCTCCATGAAAACAGATACGGACATCTTCTTCAACTGGATCCAGCCAACTACTCAGCCCGATGCTGCTGCAAAGATGAGAGCGTTCCTGTCCCAGACGCATTACAGGGAGTTTTTGCTGCCCATTTCCTATAATACCGACAGCAACAGGAGCAGCAAACGAGTCATCTCCTACGTTCAGTCTCTTCCGATCGAAGAACAGCAATCCGTCCGCGGTTCTTTGGTCATTCAATTCGAGGAGAACAAGCTGCTGCAGGTGCTGAAGCAAATTGAATGGGTTAATCAAGGCGATATCGTAATTGTTGATGATAAGGGTCAAGTAATAACCTCCACTTCGCCAAATCGAAATGAATGGAGCAGCCTGAGCGAGCAATTGACCAAAGAAGGCGATTCTCTGGAAACTCGGCTGGGCGGGAGTCAAA
>JARBUQ010000366.1 GCA_029239545.1 Paenibacillus sp. | reverse complement strand
TCCTGCGGTTGACCCGTTGGCTTCAAGCTCACGCTTGCTGCAACCGGACATCGTTGGTGAAGAGCATTACAACGTAGCTCAAGGCGTTAAGAGAATTCTTCAGCGCTACAAAGAGCTTCAAGATATTATCGCGATCCTCGGGATGGACGAATTGTCTGATGATGATAAAGTCATCGTTCTTCGCGCTCGTAAGATCCAACGTTATTTGTCCCAGGCGTTCCACGTTGCTGAGCAATTCAACGGCTTCCCTGGACAATATGTTCCGGTTAAAGAAACTGTACGCTCTTTCAAGGAAATTCTTGAAGGTAAACATGACGATTTGCCAGAAGCAGCTTTCTTGTTCGTAGGTGCGATCGAAGAAGCAGTTGAAAAAGCAAAAAGCATGAAGTAATTTTTGT
Source organism: Paenibacillus sp. (assembly GCA_029239545.1). Lineage (GTDB taxonomy): Bacteria > Bacillota > Bacilli > Paenibacillales > NBRC-103111 > Paenibacillus_AA. Next base: position 5,407 of record JARBUQ010000366.1, on the reverse strand, counting down.
CTGATCGTCCAAGGTGATTTTTGCAGCAGAAGCCTTGAACGGAGCAGACAGTGTAGGCTTACGATGAAGCTTGATGAAGCTTTCTTACCGAAAGCTCTCAGGAGGTATTGGCGTGAGTACTTTTTTATTGGAAGTGGTAACGCCTGAGCGTGTAGTGTATGCCCAGGATGTAGATATGGTCAGTGTAAAAGGTGTTTCCGGTGAGCTTGGCATATTGCCAAATCACATTCCGCTGGTCACTCCACTCAGGATAGCTTCGATTGTAATCAAGCGTGACGGAGCGAATGAGACGATGGCTGTAAACGGCGGCTTCATGGAAGTTCGGAAGGATAAGGTCGTTATTCTGGCTGAATCCGCTGAGCGCCCAGGCGATATCGATATTGAGCGTGCCAGAACGGCTAAGGAACGCGCAGAGAAACGGATCGCAGGCAAGAAGGATGAGATTGATTTCCGACGTGCTGAATTGTCTCTGCAAAGAGCGATGAACCGTTTGAATGTATCATCAAGAAGATAATCAAGCCAGCAAAGGATCTAGATCCTTTGCTTTTTTTTGCGCTTTTTTAGAAGGCTTTGTATGATCCTGAGCAATATGGTAAATGAATAACGGATAGGGACAATTAAAGGACACAGCGGCTTTCACTTGTACATAGACGTTTCTGGGTGCTTTTGGTATAATTGTGTGGGTGTTTATCGGGGCTTGATGCATGCACCATGTATAAACAAATAGAATATTACCGCAACACGAGCTAAGCAACTGCACATAGTAGATGGTTAGCTTGAAAGAATGGATCTCTTCACTAAAGTTGTGTAATGGAGGCGATGGTATGGCGCTGTACACGAACAATTATGTCTTTGTTGCCATCTTTCTTGCTTTGGGAATATTGCTTCCCATTGTGGCGCTGACGGTAGGTCGCTTCTTGAGGCCTAATAAGCCAACCGAGCAGAAACAAACGACGTACGAGAGCGGAAATATACCGATTGGCGACAGTCATGTACGCTTTAATATTCGGTATTATTTGTTTGCATTGATGTTTGTTATTTTTGATGTGGAAACAGTGTTTATGTACCCATGGGCAGTAGCCTATAAGCAGCTTGGATTATTCGCGCTCATTGAAATGCTGATCTTCGTGCTCTTACTGGTTGTTGGACTTATCTATGCTTGGAAGAAGAAGGTGCTGCAATGGACATCAATCTAGAGTCAATTAATCTGGACGAACAACAAGAGCTGGAACGTAATATTCTTACTACGACGCTGGATCAAGTGAAGGGCTGGGCGCGAAGCAGCTCCTTATGGCCGCTTACGTTCGGGTTAGCTTGTTGTGCCATTGAAATGATGGGAACTGGCGCAGCGCATTATGACCTCGACCGTTTTGGCGTCATATTCCGCACATCCCCTAGGCAATCCGATGTTATGATCGTCTCGGGTACGGTGACGAAGAAGATGGCTCCTCTGCTGCGCAGACTGTATGATCAAATGCCAGAGCCTAAATGGGTTATCGCAATGGGCTCGTGTGCAACTGCAGGTGGACCTTACATTCGTTCATACTCCGTAGTGAAGGGCGTGGACCAAATCGTTCCGGTTGATGTGTACATCCCTGGATGTCCACCCAATCCCGCAGCGCTTATTTATGGAATCAATAAATTACAGGAAAAAATTCGTTACGAAGCGAAAACGGGGAAGAAGGTGATCAACCGATGAGCGACGAATCGAACGAAAATAAAGAAGAAAGCGCAACCAAAACACCTGAAAGCACTACTGCTTCTGCAGGCGGTGAGGATGCGGAGAAAGAAGCTAAGATCAAGGCTGCTGCAGAAGCAAGAGCGGCCCGTGCTGCTGCTCGTGCCGCGGCGGCAGCAGAAGGGGCTGACACTCCTGCTCCTGCTGCTGAGAGCGCTTCTGCTGCAGGCGGAGAGGACGCGGAGAAGGAAGCGAGAGCCGCAGCCCGGGCTGCCAGAGCGGCTGCGCGTGCTGCCAAGACAGAGGGTGGAGATGGCGACTCTGGTGAACCCAAGGCTCCCTCCCCGAAACAGCCTATTCTGGATAGAGCTGTTCAATTGATTCGCGAGCATGTTTCCGCAGATGCTGTAGTGGAGGCGGTTATTAACGAAAGAGATCGCCACTTGCCAGTGCTCCATATTAAGAGCGAGCATTGGGCGCAAACCGCGGCCTTCTTGAGAGATAATGAAGAATTATCACTGAATTATTTGCGGAATTTGTCCGGGGTCGACTACGAGACTCACATGGAAGTGGTCGTGTATGTCATTTCATTGGATAAGAAGCAGGATTACTGCTTGAAGATAAGAGCAGATCGCAATGAACCGTCGGTTCCTTCTGTAACTCCGGTTTGGGAAACCGCTAATTGGCAGGAGCGAGAAGTGTTTGACTTGCTAGGTATTAACTTTCCTGGTCATCCAGACTTACGGAGAATTATGCTGCCTGACGATTGGGTTGGTCACCCGTTACGTAAAGACTATGAAGCGTTTGATCCGGAGGTGTAACTGTTGATTCGTACCGAAGAATTGTTGCTTAACGTGGGACCGCAGCATCCCAGCACGCACGGGGTATTCCGGATAATAGTTAAGCTGGACGGTGAGGTTATAACCGAGGCTACGCCTGTTGTTGGCTATTTGCACAGGGGAACGGAGAAGCTGGCCGAGGATTTAACCTATACCCAGATCATTCCCTACACAGACCGGATGGACTATGTATCGGCAATGACCAATAACTATGTACTTGTACATGCCGTTGAAACGCTGATGCAATTAGAAATACCGGAGCGAGCCCAGTATCTGCGCCTTATCGTAATGGAACTGCAGCGAGTTGCCAGCCACATGGTATGGTGGGGAACATACTTGCTTGATATCGGGGCAATGAGTCCATTCTTGTTCGCCTTCCGGGACAGAGAAGTGATCATCAATCTGTTCAATGAATTGTGTGGAGCGCGTCTTACTTACAACTATATGCGAGTAGGCGGTGTGAAGTGGGATGCACCGGATGGCTGGATTGAGAAGGTTCGTCAGTTCATCCCTTATATGAGGGAAAAGCTGAAGGAGTATGATACCTTAGTATCAGGTAACGAAATTTTTCTGGCTCGTATCAAGGGAGTAGGGAGGTATGACGCCCAGACTGCGATTGATTATGGCTTGAGCGGGGCGAACCTGCGTTCTACTGGTGTGAAATGGGACCTGCGCAAGGACCAGCCGTACAGCATCTATGATCGCTTCCAATTCGATGTTCCAGTCGGGAAGAATGGGGATTGTTATGATCGTTACCTCGTTCGTCTGGAAGAAATTCATCAATCCCTTCGCATTCTGGAGCAGGCCGTGGAGCAATTTCCTGCGGATGGCGAGATTATGGGAAAGGCTCCTCGAATACTGCGTGCCCCAGAAGGTGAGGTTTATGTCAGAATCGAGTCTCCTCGCGGCGAGATTGGCTGCCATATTGTTTCCAAGGGGAAAGACAAGCCTTATCGCTTGAAGTTCAGGAGACCTTCCTTCATTAACCTTCAGATTTTGCCAAAGCTGCTAGTTGGTCAGTCGATGACGAATTTAATTACAATCCTTGGCGGAATTGACATTGTGCTTGGGGAGGTTGACTGTTAATGTTGACGATTCTGGAAGAGCAGCTGACATGGGTTAACTTCGGCATAATGCTTTCCCTTGGTGTGCTCATGCTGTTATTAGTACTGGGCTTTGTTACTTACGCTATTTATTTTGAACGCAAAGTGATTGGCTGGATGCAGTTCCGTATAGGACCGAACCGAACAGGCCCTCTGGGGCTGCTACAATCGGTTGCGGACGTGCTTAAGCTTCTGATTAAGGAGGATACGATTCCTCGTCAGGCAGAGCGGGAGCTGTTCATCCTTGCGCCTATTATTACATTTGTTCCGTCATTCGTAGTACTTGCTACATTTCCCTTTACATCCACTTGGCAATTTGCTGATTTGAACGTAGGGATTTTGTATTATGCAGCGTTATCCAGCATCTCTACAATTGGGATTGTGTTAGGTGGATGGGCATCGAATAACAAGTACTCCTTACTCGGCGGTATGCGCTCAGCAGCCCAAATGGTTAGTTATGAGATTCCGCTTGTTATCTCCGTTATTGGAGTCATCATGATGACAGGAAGCCTGAACCTGCGGTTAATCGTAGAAGGGCAGCAAGGCTGGTTCTGGGACTGGAACTTCCTTCCTCAGATCCTTGGTTTGGTCGTATTCGTCATAGCTGGAGTCTCCGAGCTTAATCGTACCCCGTTTGATTTGCCGGAAGCAGAATCCGAGTTGGTTGCAGGATACCATGTGGAGTACAGTGGATTCCGGTTCGCATTTTTCATGTTAGCTGAGTATGTGTACGTCTTTGCTATTTCAGCACTGACTACAATTTTGTTTTTTGGCGGATGGTATAGTCCCTTTCCGTTCCTGGATTTCATTCCGGGTATTATCTGGTTCTTGCTGAAATTTTCGTTCTTCGTCTTCTTCTTGTTCTGGCTGCGTGCTACTTTACCGCGTGTTCGGGTAGATCAGCTCATGGGGCTTGGTTGGAAAGTACTGCTGCCACTAGCGTTGGCTAACGTATTCCTGACGGCGATTGTAATGGAAATCTTGCGGTGAATTCAAACACGAATGGGGTGAACACCTAATGAAAGGCATCATTAAAGGACTTGGACTTACATTAAAGACTATGACTCAGAAAAAAGTGACCTACGGTTATCCGGATGTTCCTTTGGAGCTGCCTGATCGATTCCGTGGGATCCAATATTTTGATCCGGAGAAATGTATCGTCTGTAATCAGTGCGTACGTGTTTGTCCGACTGAGTGCATCACGCTAACCGGCAAGAAGAACCCAGATCCCGAAAGTAAGATGAAGCTCGTAATTGAGACTTATGATATTAACTTTGAGATCTGCATTTTATGTGATTTGTGCACAGAGGTTTGTCCCACAGAAGCGATTGTTATGACGAATAACTTCGAGCTTGCCAGCTACAGTCGAGATGACTTGTACAAGAATATGGAATGGCTGAGTGAGAATAACACGAATGTCCGCAAAGAGAACAACAACGCGGCTTTGCCTAAAGGGGGAGCGAAGAAGGATGCTGGATAATTTAGTTGATTTCTTCTCCAGCGGGGCCAATATCGGCTTTTTCATATTTGCTTTATTCGCCATTGGTGGAGCGATCTTTATGGTTAGCTTTACCAAGGTCGTCCATATGGTCGTAGCGCTGGCGGTTACCTTTATAAGCTTAGCGGGTCTTTATGTGTTGTTGAATGCCGAGTTCCTCGCCTTTGTGCAAATCCTGATCTATGCGGGTGCCATTTCGATCCTTATGATTTTTGGGATCATGATGACCCAGCATAAAAAGGAGGATGAGCCTTCGGGTCGGCCTGTGCATCAAGTTTTACTAGGGATA
>JARBUQ010000365.1 GCA_029239545.1 Paenibacillus sp. | reverse complement strand
GGCCAAGTGCAGGGAAAAGGGAAAAATAATGCATTCAATATACAAACTGCTATATTCTTAGCTGCCGTATGCGGGCAAGCGTATTGTCAGTTTGACAATCCGGACGGAACATTTCTTGTTCCTGCGAAGTATGACGCAGTGTCCGTATTCAAGGGTTTATCTTTTGACGAAGTGTCGGAATGGTTCGGCTTCATTCTGGAGTCTAAGGAAAAGATTATTGTTGCCTTCCGAGGCACAAGTACTACGGCTGACTGGATATCGAACTCAATCGCCCGACAGGAGAAGTTCAAATACGTTCGAGATGCAGGGTGGACACATAGTGGATTCACTCGCATCTATACATCTATTCGCCCCCAAATAAGATCAGTGCTCAAGGAGCTGCCAGACCACAAAACGCTCTATGTAACCGGCCATAGCTTGGGGGGAGCGCTAGCCTCCTTATGTGCTCTCGATTCTGCAGTGAACACACCCTTCCACAATCCCAGGCTGTACACCTATGGTTCTCCCAGAGTAGGGGACCCCGCTTTTGTCAAAGCACTCGGGCGTACAATCGCCTGCAGTCATCGGGTAGCTAATCCCTACGATCTCGTGCCCCATTTGCCGCCTATCGTGTATAGACAGCCGAGAACAAAAGACTACTATTACTACATGCAAGTCAAGCAAGCCTTCGAGCTGGAATTTAAGAATAATTCCATAGCGGATAACCATAAGATCCAGGATTATTTCCAGGCTTTGTCACAGTTAGATCCGGCTTACGCCAAGGCGATGTGCAAGATCAACGCAGGCTTCTGTCCGTAATGCTCTAACTTCCGTGGGCTAGGGCATCCAACCTGAACGCTTATCGAGCGGACATAATGGTGGAGGCAGCAAGCACAAGCTCGGGATCAAGCGGAGCCAGAGGCTTCTGGTGCTGTCGGACTCCCGATCCCATATGAACCTCTTCGACACCGCTGGCCGAGAGAAAGGCATCGAGCGTCCCAACTGTTATTCCTCCGCCGGCAAGGATGTGAATAGAGCTCCCTGCTGCTGCAGCTATCAGAGCCTGAATGCGAGCAGTTGCGTTCAACACGCTGGGTTGTCCGCCTGACGTGAGGACCCGTGTGATCTGAGGGTAAGCGCTCAGAGTACGCAAGGCTCCCAGTTGATCAGCGATCTCATCGAAAGCGCGATGAAAGGTCACAGCAAGGCCGTCGCTCACTTTGAGCAGCTTGCTCATAGTGGCCTCATCGATACGATCATCCAGGGTTAAAGCCCCCAGCACAATACCAGCAGCCTGCAGACCACGGATCGTTCGAATATCCGACAGCATCGTCTCTACGTCATACGCATCGTAACAGAACGAATTCGCATGGGGCCGCACCATAACATGGACGGGAATGCTGACCGCACAGACTACCTGCTCAATTAAGCCGTAGCTGGGGGTGATACCACCGTCAAGAAAACCGGAAACAAGCTCAATCCGCTGGGCTCCGTTCCGTTCGGCAATAATGGCATCAGATACAGACGTGGCGATAACTTCCAGAATCATATCATTCCTCCGCAAAGGTTAGAGATGGTGTACAAGCTTCCGATGATTAAATAGGCCTACGTTATATTATGATTATAGTGGAAAATGAATGGGAAAGTAAGTGATTTCTAGTATAAAAGACCCAAAATATCTCACCCCGCGCAGCTCACAGCGCACAGTGAAAAAATATTACGAGTGAAATCTATTAAACCCACATTTCACATGTCAGTTTTCACATGCGAAATGTGGGTAAACGGGTTATTTCATTCAATTATCAAAAATAGGGGCAAGTATCGCTGCCCCTGGAGTAACATTGAAACTTTGCTGTTATGTTCTTCCTGTTAAATCAACAATTCCCCGTCATACGAAGTGATAATTTTGTACAGATCCGGACGGCGATCGCGAAAAATCCCCCATTCAATCCGCCCGATCTCCAATTGATCGAGATCAAATTCAGCGACTAGAACCGTTTCTTCGGAACGGTCGGCTTCGGCTACAAGATTGCCTTGAGGACCGGCAATAAATGAGGAGCCGTAGAAGGTAATCTTCGATTCTTCATCCTCTTCGACCCCAATGCGGTTAGAGGCAATCACAGGGATCAAGTTCGAGGCAGCATGACCGCGCATGCACATTTGCCAGTGATCCTTGGAGTCAATGCCGCCATCCTGCGGCTCAGAGCCTATTGCTGTTGGGTAGAACAGCAGCTCTGCTCCCATCAGCGCCATACATCTGGCAGCTTCCGGATACCACTGATCCCAACAAACTCCTATTCCGATCTTTCCGTAACGGGTATTCCACACTTTGAACCCGGTATCACCAGGATTGAAGTAAAACTTCTCCTCATACCCGGGACCATCGGGAATATGACTCTTGCGGTACTTGCCCAATACCGATCCATCGGCATCGATAACCGCGAGTGAATTGTAGCGGGCGTAGTTCTTCTTCTCATAGAAGCTGATGGGCAGCACAACCTGCAGCTCCTTGGCGATCGCACGGAAATGATTGACCGCCTTGTTATGTTCCAGCTCCGTAGCATATACATAGTAGTCCGACTTCTCCTTCTGGCAGAAGTACGGAGTCTCGAACAGCTCTTGCAGCTGTATGATCTGAGCGCCTTGAGAGGCTGCGCGCCTGACAAGCGCTTCAGCCTTGCTTATATTCTCCTCAATATTACCCGAGCAGCTCATCTGGGTAGCCGCAACTTTCACAATGCGCAAGGAAATCCCTCTTTTCTGTATAAAATTGATAGACACCAAGCCTGCTTACTGGTCATTCAAAAGAAATCTGCTGCTATTACCTACACCGCAGGCATCTGTTGAGTTGTGCAATGTACATTTCCACCCTCGCGGATGATAGCCATGCCATTCACGGTTAGAATACGTCTGTTCGGGAACGTCTTGCTTAGCACCTGCTCAGCCAGTTGATCGGTCTGTGCAGCTGATCCGCCGAATACAGGCAGAATTATGCCGTCATTAACAAAATAGAAATTCAGATAGCTTAACGTTAATCGTGTATCCTCATAGCTCTGAATCGGCGGCTGCTGGATCTTGATAATCTCCAGCTTCCGGCCCTGGGCATCCGTAGCTGCTCCTAATATCCGCAAGTTCTCTTGAGTGATCGCGTAATTGTCATCCTCTGGATCGTCGCATACTTGCAGAATGATCTGGCCCGGAGCTGCGAAGCAAGCTATATTGTCCACATGTCCATCCGTCTCGTCTCCGCTTAAGCCTTGCTTCAGCCAAATTACCTTGCTTATGTTCAAGTATTGGCGCAGATAGTCCTCGATTTGCTCGCGAGTCATGTCAGGGTTGCGATTCGTATTGAGCAAGCATTCCTCGGTTGTCAGCAGCGTGCCCTCTCCATCCACATGGATCGAACCGCCTTCCATAACGAGAGGGGCGTCGAAGCGGCGAACTCCGAATTGCTCCAACAGCTGGGGAGCAACGTTGTCATCCAGATCCCACGGGGCATACTTGCCGCCCCAGGCATTGAAGCGCCAGTTGACCCCGGCAATTCCGCCTTGCCCATCCACTACAAAGGTCGGGCCATTATCCCGGAACCAGGCGTCATTATGAGGAATCGTTAACAGGTCGACATTCGGCGACTCGGTGAAGAAGCTTCTAACAAATTCGGCATCGGCAGGATTCACAATCATTGTGACAGGCTCGAATTCGGCAATTGCCTTGGCAATCTCGGCATAGCCTTGGCATACCGCTTCATAATCATCGGGATATACCATTGAGGTCTGGACGGGCCAGGAAAGGAATGTTCGTGTATGCGGCGCCCATTCAGGGGGCATGGAATAATTCAAGTCTTTTGGATACATGGCGATCATCTCACTTTATAAGTTCATTAGGGTTGGTTAAGAGCTCGGGCTCCCATTTTGTACTTACTCATCATATAACAAATAACAGCCTGTCTCAATAACAGCGAAACGATGCTGGATCGGACTTGACGGCCTCTGTAATAACGTCTTCCCAAGATGTTACGGTCAGGGGCATTCTTATGATATGCTAGTAGAAGCTTATGATTAGCGTCCAAGCAATCATTTATTATCTAAATAGAAGCGGGTGTATGTCAAGTCATGAATGTATCGGACATCATGTCCAACATTACAGAGGAGAATCTGAAAGCTTTATTGGATCAGTATCGTTCCTTCGGGCCGTTCCCAGGCATATTATTGACGTTTATGAAATCTTTCATCCCGCCACTGCCGACTTTGCTCATTGTTGGAGTGAATGCGGCTGTTTACGGATTGTGGCTAGGGTTTCTATACTCCTGGATTGGAATGGTTAGCGGATGTATGGTTACGTTCCTGATCGTCCGACGAATTGCCGGACATCGTTATCTGGTACGTTGGGCGAGCAAGCCGAAGGTGCAGAAAAGTATGCTGTGGGTTAGACGGAACGCCTTCAGCTATGTATTCCTGTTAAGCATGTTCCCGGTCGGTCCCTTCGTGGTCATCAATATGGCTGCCGGACTCGCCCGTATGCGGATCCGTTCCTTCTTCGTAGCGCTTATATGCGGGAAAGCTATCATGATCATGTCGGTTTCTTACATTGGTCATGATTTATCTCGATTCATTGAGCATCCGTTCCAGCTTTTGTATGTGGTGTTATTCCTTGCTCTCTCCTTGATTATAAGTAAGAAAATAGAAGCGAGATTCACGAGAACAGCGCCTGAGCAGCAGGAGAAGGGGATGTAAATGTAGATGGGGGAGACTACAGGATAGATGAAGGAACATTGTGGCTTTCCTACCCGATTGTATGCTCCTTTGTGGTTGCGGACGAGAAAACGCCAAGAATGCCCCGTCTAACTTTTAGATTGTCCCATGTTCGAGCCATCCGCCAAGGCCTATAATAATAGGGAAAAAAGACTGTGATCAGAAGGGGGAAGCTCCATGTTATCCATGAACAATACTTGGCGGGACTTCGAGCAAGCGCAACCGCAGATCGCCGTGCTGCCCGTAGGCGCCGTCGAGCAGCACGGCAGCCATCTGCCGGTGGGCACGGACAACATCATCGCCGCTGAATACGCGGAACGGCTGGCCCGGCATCTGGACGCCTATTTGCTGCCGACCTTGGCGATCACCTCCTCGATCGAGCATCGCAAAGCCTTGGGGACCGTCTACCTGCGTGCAACCACCTTGGAGCTTATCGTCCGAGATATCTCTGATTCACTCTATGGTTCGGGCTTTAAGCAGCTGCTGATCGTAAACGCACATGGAGGCAACTACATTCTCAAGCCGGCAATCCGTCAGCTGAACCGGGATTACGAGGAGCGTCAGGCGGAGATGGAGGTCGTACTGCTGAACGGAACGATCGTGGGCGCGAAT
>JARBUQ010000364.1 GCA_029239545.1 Paenibacillus sp. | reverse complement strand
TAACTTGCATTTGTCTACTTCTGTTATCCGTTCATCAACAGATCCTTAAGCAGTTTAATCTGTTTTCTTACTCCGGCCATGACAAGAGTCATTTCCGCGTTAAGCTTGTCATCCGGACCGGGATTAATTTTCTGGGCATGCTTCTCCACAATGGCAAGAATCGTGGCTCCCGTTCTTTGGCGAATTTGCAATTCCGCTATCGTTTTATTAATACATTTAAAGTTAGGCTCTATTTTACACCATTCAATGACCAACTCATCAAGAGACACTTCTATTGTTTCCAAAGCTTTGGGTCTATAGTTCATTCCACCAATGATCGCGGCGATCTGTCTGGCTTCTTCATCGTCCAGGGATACCATGGAGATACTCTCATCTGGATCTTCATCCTCAAAATGATATAACTCTCTCCTGCCATCGTCATGAATCACAATAACCAATTTATCTCCTGATCTAGTCTCCACCTGATATTTTCTCCCAATACCCGGAAGATCAGATTCCCTAATAGTACTCATTGCTCCACACCCTCCATTCAAATTATCCCTACACTTTTGCTTTTTCTTTGGGCTTGCTCCATTTGAATATTTTATTTAAACCGCCATAAACGTACTTGGACTCTTTTGCAAGCAAAGGTCCCACAATAGCTAATACTAACACATATAGAGCGGAAAAAGGCTTAAGCAGCGGCATCAGTCCTGCGGCTATACCTAGATTGGCTACAATAATGGTAAATTCTCCTCGGGCCATAACGGTAAGCCCAATATTCGTAGAAGCCTTATGGGACAGGCCTGCTTTTCTGCCTGCTATCATTCCGGATACAATATTACCTACGACCGTTAACAGCACGGCACCTAAAGCAATCCATGCGGCATCGCCAAGAGTCAGAGGATCAATACTTAAACCAAAGCTGAAAAAGAACACAGCACCGAAGAAATCACGGAACGGGATAACAAGATGTTCAATCCGCTTGCTATGTTCGGTTTCAGATAAGGCCAGGCCGAATAACAAGGCACCGATCGCTTCCGCAACATGCAGCTTTTCCGAAAACCCGGAAATAAAAAACAATGTTGAAAACACGACAATAATAAAAATTTCATTCGAAGTGATATTCAGCAGCTTATTTAATATTGGCGTTCCTTTTCTTGCAATAATGAAAAACAACAGCATGTACCCCATAGAGATCCCTACAGAAAGGAGGATTCCTCCGACGGATGTCGCGCCGCCAAGCAGCAGTCCTGACATAACGGATAAGAATACGGCAAGAAAAAGGTCATCGAACAAAATCATGCCAAGGATCAGCTCTGTCTCTGAGTTACCGGTACGTCTGAGATCAACCAGAACTTTAGCTACGATGGCAGTGGACGATACCGATATCATCCCAGCGATAATTAACGTTTCGTACAAAGGGAAATCGACCAAAAATCCATAAGCCAACCCAATGACGAAATTCAATACAACGTAGATGGTTCCTCCAAAAACAATATTGCGACCCGATTTGATTAACTTGGAAACAGAGAACTCCAGTCCTATATAAAACAAAAGAAATAGAACACCGATTCGCCCAAGAAATCCTATTATTTCCTGGCTCTCGATAAACTTGAAATCAAATATGCCAACTGTAGGCGCATGCGGGCCGACAAGCATTCCCAAAATAATCAGAAAAGGAATGATGGAGAACTTTAGCCTGCTAGCAATGATTGAAGCAAATGCAACTAACATAAGTGCGGTTCCAACCTCAAAAATCATATGATCCATACAATGTCTTTCCCCCCTTGTATTTTCTGGACACCTCCTATAGTATACATTAAAAATGCATAAGTAACCAAATTATAGCTCGTACTTTTTAATGACTACGGCTTTTATTCATAACATTTTTGGATAATTATTCAGAAATTATTATCTTCGAAGGATTATTCACTTTATATAAAATTTCTTTATTGAACTTCTTGTCGACGATCTTCCCCTCAAATTCGAGCTTGGCACCGACCTCAAGCCCGAGTGCTTTAAGAGTATTGCTATATCCGCACCAAGCATCACCAATCGCAAGCGGGCTTTCACTCACAACCGCAACATCCATCAATAGTATGACTTCATCGTCATTATCGGAGAAGGGATTAGGCTTACTCGCGAATTCCTTCACGATTGCGGACATTTTGACCTTATCGACTGGCAAGGCAATTTTCTCCGTCTTGGCTTTTTTCTCTTTTGGCTTTTTGGAAACTGGTGCTTCCATAGGTTCCGCCTCAACCACTGGGGCCGTAAACTCTGCCTCACTCGCGTTGTCTTCGGCAATGGCAGCCTCAACCTCAACAGCAGCCTCCAATGCGGCATCCGGTTCCGCACTTGCTGCAGCGCCGGGCTCCTCTGTTCCTTCAAGGACAAGCTCCCTGCCGAAATCCCCGCCTTGCATTTCCTTTAAGTAGGAAGGGTGAATACTGGATAATTGTCCATCCTCGAACTCAATAATAAGGATATTCAAATTTTTATGCTCCTGGTAACCTTTGATGAAGACCAAACTCTGATTCGTCTTACTTTTATGCCAAAATTGTTCTTTGGGCGCTTTGCCGAAAAGTCCCAAAGTCCGCCCCTTGACGGCATAATCCTCTTCATTATCAAAAATGGTGTAATCTCCCTGTGGCGGATAATACGTTACTCCATTTGCGTTTGTCATTGCCATTATTGTCACTCTTCCTTTCGCATAATTGGTTATGTGGTTCAGACAGCTCCCAGATTCTTAAATTGATTATACACCATCTTGCTGTAGGTTCCTTGCTTTTGCAAAAGCTCTTCATGACTGCCCTGCTCGACAATCCCGCCCTTGTCGATAACCATGATCCTGTCCGCATCCCGGATTGTGTTCAATCTATGGGCAATGACGAAGCTCGTGCGGCCTTTCATCAATGTTAACAGCGCATCTTGAATATGAAGCTCAGTACGCGTATCAATGCTGCTCGTCGCCTCATCCAGTATGAGAATGGAGGGGTCGGCCAGAATCACGCGGGCAATGGCCAGCAGCTGTCTCTGGCCTTGGCTAATGTTGCCGCCATTCTCAGCAAGCATAGTCTGATAACGATTCGGCAAGCGCTGGATGAATCCATCGGCATTAGCCATCCTCGCAGCCCTACTCATCTCTTCGTCCGTAGCGTCCGGTTTGCCGTACTTGATGTTTTCTTCAATCGTGCCCGAGAACAAATAGGTGTCCTGCAGTACAACACCGAAGCTTCTGCGCAGGCTGTCTCTTGTATAATTCTTGATATCGGTACCGTCTATTGTAATGGTGCCGCTCGTTATATCGTAGAAACGCGTAACCAGGTTCACGATCGTAGTCTTCCCTGCACCAGTCGGTCCGACCAAGGCAATGCTGCTGCCTTCCGGCACCACGAAGCTTACGTTCGTCAGGATGGGTACATCCAGCCTGTAGCCGAAGCTCACATTCTCGAATTCGACGCGCCCTCTCGGGTTGCTTAGTACCTTGGCACCCGCATCATCTTCAGGCTCCTCGTCCTCCTCCAATACTTCGAAAGCACGTTCAGCACCAGCAACGCCCGATTGAAGAATGTTAAAGGTATTAGCCATATCGTTCAGAGGTCTGACGAATTGTTTGGAATAGCTTATGAAGCTGGCAATGACACCAACCGTGATATCGCCTTGAACGGCCATTATGCCTCCAACAATCGCAATAGTCGAGAATCCAATATTGTTAATGACCCCTAATAACGGCATGAGGAAACCGGACCAGATTTGCGCCTTCAGCCCAACCTCATACAGCCTCTTATTCACGGTCTCGAACTCGCCGATCGATTTCTCCTCGCGGTTGAAAGCTTTGACAACCTCCATCCCCGAGATCGTCTCCTCAACGTGACCATTCAATCGGCCAAGCTCTATTTGCTGATTTTTGAACAGCTTGCTCGTTCGTTTCGTAATCGTTCTGGCAAGTACATATACGAGCGGCACCGTTATCATACTGGCCAATGTTAACAGGGGACTAAGGACAAGCATCATAATTAGTGAGCCGACAATTGCCACAGAGCCGGACATAAGCTGTGTAGTAGACTGTGAGATTGTATTGCTGACGTTATCGATATCGTTCGAAAGGCGGCTCATTACTTCCCCATGCGGACGAGAATCAAAAAAGGATAATGGAAGCTTCTGCAATTTCTCGAACAGAGTGCGCCTGAGATTCATGACCACTCTCTGAGACATGCCAGCCATTAGCCAGCCCTGCAAAAAAGTCAGAACAGCATCTCCCAAATAGGCAGCCACTAGTGCGATCAGGACAATTTCGAGCAGTGTGGAATCGACCATTCCTCCCTCGCCTGCAGTCATCGCATCGACCGCTGCTCCGATCAGATAGGGGCCGAGTAAGCTGATTCCAGCCCCGATCAGCAGCAGGAAGAACAGGACCGTCAGCCACTTCCGTTCTGCGCCGAGATACTTCCACAGCTTTTTCAACGTTTTGGTAAAATTTTTAGGCTTCACTACCGGCGCTCGTCCTCCGCGTCCTACCATGCCCCCTCCGGGTCTTCCGGGACCCGCTATAACCGCCATGTCGGCTTGGGGCGCTCCACTATTGGATTGCGCCTTGCGTTCATTGTCCTTGGACATCGATCTGCGCCTCCTTCCCGATTTGAGACTGGTAGATCTCCTGGTATACAGTGCATTCCTTCATCAACGTGTCGTGCTTCCCGATCCCTACAATTTCTCCTTGATCGATCACGACTATTTTGTCCGCATCCATAACCGACGTAATACGCTGAGCTATAAGCAGGCAGGTCAAATCCCTGGCATAACTTTTCAAAGCTTCTTTAATGCTCGCTTCCGTCGCCACATCAACTGCACTCGTGCAGTCATCAAGAATAAGAATGCTCGGCCGCCTGATCAAAGCTCTTGCAATCGAGAGACGCTGCTTCTGACCCCCGGAGAGATTCACTCCGCGCTGACCGAGTTGGGTATCGTAGCCTTCCGGAAAGCTGCTAATAAAAGAATGCGCTGCGGCCATCTCCGCCACTCGCTGCACTTCCTCAGGAGAAGCGTCGTCATTGCCCCACTTTATATTGTCCATGATCGAACCTGTGAACAGCACCGACTTCTGCGGCACGATGGCAATCGTCTCTCTCAGCTTTACAGGATCAACCTGAGCCACGTCAACGCCATTCACCCTCACAACACCAGAGCTGGCATCATAGAAACGCGGAATAAGACTGACCAGACTGCTTTTCCCCGAGCCAGTTGAACCGATAATGCCTACCGTTTCACCAGGCAAGCAGGTTAGTGTAATATTCTTGACTACCGGCTCCCCGGAGGAACCTTCGTAAGCGAAGCTAACCTGTTCAAAATCGATTCTTCC
>JARBUQ010000363.1 GCA_029239545.1 Paenibacillus sp. | reverse complement strand
CTAATAATAGAATCAAGGGAACCCAAGCACAACAGCAATCGTAGCCCACCTTTCTGTCCTCCCCACCCGCCTAACTGAATTCAACGACCAAGGACCTGGCCATCGGCCAGGTTTTTCTTAATCAAGAAGCCATTAAATTAGATTAATAAAGGGAACGAAACTAATAGTGAAGCAAAGTAATTAAATTCAGGGCGAAATAATTGTAAAGAGCCAATTAGTACGTCAAAAGAAACAAATAGTAAAGGTGGCTTTTCGATTAGTTCAGAACGCCTTACTAATCGCAGCAGGATATGCGATGTACCAGCTTAATTGAGAAAACCTTAGGGATATATTAACATGCTAACCAAATGGTTACTTACTCTGACAGCACTAGGCCCCGTATTCAATTCCATTTTCACTGCATATATAAGGAGCATGCTTCAAAAGACAGCAATCGGCTTGACAAGCGGAACCGAATAATGTCAAATTAAGAAGGACATTAGATACACCGTCCTATAACGACAGCTCAAAGGAGATCGAACATGATTACCGAACAAATGATCGCAAGAATAAACGAATTGGCTCATAAAGCAAATTCAGTTGGTTTAACGGATGATGAGATAGAAGAACGCAACGAGCTTCGTAAGAAGTACATTGAAGCATTCCGGACATCGTTAAGAGCACAGCTCGATAATATCGAGTTCGTAGATGAACCAGACGGGAAGAAACGTCCAGATTCAGGTGAGTGATCAAATAGAGGAGGAATCAGCATGTCCCGCCAATGGGCACGTATGGTGAAGAAGAATAAGAAGATTGTGAATCAGAAGCGTCTGAAAGAAGGAAAAAAGACGATTACGGCTGCAACAACGGGTGAAGAGATGGATGCTATTTACGGTCGAAGCTGGTTCCTGCCTGCGTTATTCGTAGCGGTATCTGCATTTTTTGCCACGATTTCAATTGCTTTCTATGAAGCTGACACGCTTTTATGGGGAACGATCGGTGCGTATCTGGTGTTAGGCTTCATTTATTATTTGCGTAAGCCTTACTTGAAGGTAGGGAAGAAGCAAGTGGCTACCAAGCGTATGGGTGTGGAGAGGTATTTGCAGGCGGAAGAGATGGAATCTATCGTTGTCCAACCGGGAAGTGTCACGATTAACCTGAAAGCCAAAAACAAGCGTTGGATATTTACAAAGTTCCAGAACTTATACAATATTCCCGCCATGGCTGCACGGTTGAAAACCTTTGCTCAACAAAATCAAATTAAATATGAAGATGGCGGAGTGACAGTTGACAAGGCCGTTTAGAATAAAGAGATAACTGAAAAAGGATACCTATAGTTGCTTCTGGAATTCAAAAATATCGGTAGTATGCGGGTTATGTCGATTTCAGAAAGTCAATTATAATCCTCTTCAGTATAAATGGGGGAAGTAGAGAGGCATGGCGATAAAAGCAGTTCTGTTCGATTTGGATGATACGTTGTTATGGGATGAACGAAGTGTGAAGGAAGCGTTTCGGGCAACTTGTGAATATGCTCAGCGTGCAACAGGGCTTGATCCCGTCGACTTAGAGGAAGCCGTTCGGAGAGAAGCCAGGGCGTTGTATGAATCTTATGAAACTTTTGCTTTTACGAAGCAAATTGGCATTAACCCCTTCGAAGGGTTATGGGCTAATTTCACGGGTGGAGTGCAGGAACAGTTTCGCAAGCTTCAGCAGCTGGCCCCGGACTACCGAAGAGAGTCTTGGACAAGGGGACTTCATTCCTTGAATGTGGATGATGCAGCACTTGGTCAGCAGCTGGCTGAGATGTTTCCGGCAGAACGCCGATCCAGGCCTATCGTTTATGAAGAAACGTTCCGAGTACTGGATCATTTGAAAGGGAACTTCAAGCTGCTTTTGCTTACGAACGGATCACCCGATCTACAGCAGGAAAAGTTGGATGGGGTTCCCCTGTTATCCGGTTACTTTGATCATATTATTATTTCAGGAACATACGGTCAGGGCAAACCTTCTTTAGGTATTTTTCAGCATGCGCTGGAGCTGCTTGGAATCGAGCCGACAGAAGGTGTGATGGTTGGTGATAAGCTGACCACAGACATCCTGGGATCGAATGGGATCGGAATGAAGTCGGTATGGTTGAATCGACATGGCGTCGTCAGAAATGACGAAATAGTTCCTAGCTACGAGATCAGTCACCTTGAGCAGCTAGATGAGATTATTAAAGGCTGATCGTGTGTTTGTCCAGTCCAGGATCAGCTTATGCGGTCGACTAGCTAGCTAGGATACAATAAACAAAACCCGCCATCTCTCTAAGGGGAGATTAGCGGGTTTTGTGCGGCTTATATAAACGAGCCTGTTTATGCTTTCTGGAACGCTGGGTCAGCGAACGGATGAGCAATCCAACCTTCGGTTTCGATGAAGAGGCGAACGGCTACAATCTGTTTGTTGTCCATCAGGGTGAAGAAATGGGGTTTATGCTCTGGTACAGAGATAACATCTCCGGCTTCCAGCTCAACATCGAAGTAACCTACATCGTCAGTTCCCTTGATAATGAAAATTCCCCGGCCTGCAGTTATTGCGCGCACTTCATCTTCCGTATGCGTATGAACCTGCTCGAACTTCTTAAGCAGCTCAGGCAGGTTAGGTGTAGCCTCGGACAATGCAATCAAGTCCCAAGTCAAGTAACCGCGGCGTCCTGCCAGCTCACGAATCTCTTCGTCATAAGTTTGCAGGATCTCGGCTTTCTGCTCATCTGTTAGAACGAACTGCTCCTGGAGATGGACGGGAAGCTTGGAAGAGTTCCAGTGCTCGTATAATACTTCCTGACTCTCAAGAAATTGTTTAACATTCTGCTCACCTTGTATACGTTCATTTGTATTACGGATGCGTATCTCAGCCATTGCAATCCCTCACAATCGGTTTAGTATAGTTGCTCATTATCAAGTATTATAGTCGATCTCCCGGGGGATGTCGATGTGGTTTATTAAATAATACCTATATTTCCGATAAGAAAAGTTAATATTAAGAAACTTTCCGAATTTGCACGATTCTGGTACACTGAAAGTTAAATGAATTATGAAACTTGATTACGTATCCCGGCTGGACTGGGAATGTAATGAGACATATAGAGGTAAATGCAAAAAGGAGAGGTTTACATGCAAAAGCTGGCCCTAGCGGAACAACTAAAAAATAAAATCATGATTCTTGACGGCGCTATGGGAACGATGATTCAACAGGCGGACCTGACAGAAGATGATTTCGGAGGAGCCGAATTCGACGGCTGTAACGAGCTGTTGTGCGTCACCCGCCCAGACGTAATTTCACGTATTCATGAGGAATATCTGGAAGCCGGTGCGGATATTCTGGAGACGAATACGTTCGGCTCTACAAGTGTTGTATTGGCCGAGTACGATATTCCCGAGCGTGCAAGAGAGCTGAACCTGATTGCTGCCAAGCTTGCAGTAGATGCTGCGCGCAAGTTCACTACACCAGAGTGGCCGCGTTATGTCGCTGGGGCTATGGGACCAACAACGAAGACACTCTCGGTAACAGGCGGTGTTACATTCGAGCAATTGGTAGATAGCTATTATGAACAAGCGCTTGCTCTGATGGAGTGTGATGTCGATGCGCTGCTGCTGGAAACGTCACAGGATACTTTGAACGTGAAAGCAGGCAGTATTGGGATTCGCAAAGCTTTTGAGACATTGGGTCGTGAGCTGCCTATTATGATCTCTGGTACGATCGAGCCTATGGGAACCACCTTAGCTGGTCAAAATATTGAATCGTTCTATATTTCACTTGAGCATCTGAAGCCCATATCTATTGGTTTGAACTGTGCGACAGGTCCTGAATTCATGAAGGATCATATCCGTTCTCTGTCCGTTATTGCGAAGACTGCAGTAAGCTGTTATCCGAATGCGGGGCTTCCTGATGAGAATGGACAATATCATGAGTCACCTACGTCACTGGCTATGAAGCTGGCAGGCTTCGCTGATCAAGGCTGGCTGAACATTGCAGGCGGCTGCTGCGGCACGACTCCAGAGCATATCCGTGCAATGGCCGAGACAATGAAGGCTTATAAACCACGCCCTCAGACAGGCGAGCATCCCGCTGCTGTTTCGGGTATTGAGACAGTATACATCGAGCCCGAGAATCGCCCTTACATGGTTGGGGAGCGGACGAATATATCCGGTTCGCGCAAGTTCAAACGGCTCATCATGGAAGGGAAGTTCGAGGAAGCGTCCGAGATCGCAAGAGCTCAGGTGAAGAATGGGGCTTATGTCGTTGATATTAACCTTCAAGATACAGAAGTCGATGAGTATCACGCGATGGAGAATTTCCTCCAATTAGTCGTTAAGAAAGTAAAAGTACCGCTGATGATCGACTCCACGTATGATCACATAATTGAGCTTGGGCTCAAGCATTCTCAAGGGAAGGCGATTATTAACTCCATTAACCTTGAGGATGGGGAAGTGAAATTCGAGGCCATTCTTCCGCTTATTCACCGATACGGAGCTGCTGTAGTTGTCATATTAATTGATGAGCGAGGACAAGCGGTATCGCGTGAAGCGAAGCTTGAGGTAGCCACACGTTCTTATAACCTGCTGGTGGACAAATATGGTCTGAATCCGGAGGATATTATATTCGATCCGAATATGTTCCCGATTGGCTCGGGGGATCCGCAATATATTGGATCTTCTGTTGAAACGATCGAAGGCATACGTATGATCAAGGAAGTATTCCCCAAGGCGAAGACGATTCTTGGACTCAGCAACATCTCATTCGGCCTGCCTCCTGCAGGACGGGAAGTACTGAACTCTGTTTATTTGTATCATTGTACGAAGGCAGGCCTGGATTTTGCAATCGTGAATACAGAGAAGCTCGAGCGTTACGCCTCCATACCGGAAGAAGAGAAAAAGCTTGCGGAGGATTTGATTTTTAACACGAATGATCAGACGCTTGCTGATTTTGTAGCTTATTTCCGTGTGAAGAAGGTCGATAAGAAAGAGAAAATAAGCAACCTGACGCTGGAAGAGCGACTGGGCTCTTATGTAGTGGAAGGTACAAAGGAAGGGCTTATCCCTGATCTGGAGATCGCTCTGCAAACCTATTCCCCGCTGGAGGTCATCAATGGACCGCTTATGCGCGGGATGGAAGAGGTAGGACGATTATTCAACGGTAACGAGCTCATCGTTGCGGAAGTACTGCAGAGTGCGGAGGTCATGAAGGCGTCTGTTGCTTATCTGGAGCAATTCATGGAACGTAATGAGAGCGCGGTAAAGGGGAAGATTTTGCTCGCAACGGTTAAAGGCGATGTGCATGATATCGGAAAGAACCTGGTTGAGATCATCCTGTCCAACAATGGCTATAACATT
>JARBUQ010000362.1 GCA_029239545.1 Paenibacillus sp. | reverse complement strand
AAACTCGGCTGGGCGGGAGTCAAATGATGGTCACTTATACGACCTCTAATGTAAATGGCTGGAAGTTCGTATCTGTAGTCCCCAAGGCTGCCGTTATGGAACGGGTTGAGGACGCGAGGACAGTTGCCTACATTGCGCTGCTTATTTGTTTGTTGGCTGGAGCAGCTGCATGCTGGTATATGGCTAATCGCAACTATTACCCTATCCGCCAAATTCTTAATACAGTTCTACAGGGCTCCGACGTTCCTGCAAGCTACAGAACGAATGAATACGATCTGATTCGCAATGCTCTCGTACAATCCTTCACGGAGGAAAAGCAGCTTCGGCAGAAGCTGTTCAACCAGCTGCCCGTGATGCAAACGAATTTAATTGCCCGGTTAATGCGCGGTCAGGTGGACGGCCAAGCCTTGAACAGCGAGTCTTTATCCTTCATGGATATTTCCTTTGCGTCCGAGCACTTCGCTGTTATTCTCCTGGACATCGATGATTGTTCCCGCTTCATACAGGAGGATACAGAGAAGGAATGGGCGCTCGTTCGTTTCACGATTGCCAATCTTAGCCGGGACACTCCATACGGTCATTGTTACCCTATTGAACTCGATCGGAATCGAATGGCGCTGCTCTTCAACCCAGCGGCTCCGGAAGCGAACACGCCCTCCCACGCAGAGCAGCTTAAGCATTTTGCTAATGCGCTTCTACAGACTACAAGGGAAACTTTTCGCTTGCAGCTTTCATTCGGACTAAGCACGATTGTTGAAGGGCTCGACATGATCAAGTCGGCGTATGATGAAGCCGTGTTGGCCTTGGAATACAAGATTATCAAAGGTTCCGGAACCTTGACCGCCTTCGCGGAGGTTGCTGATCTTCAGCAGTACTATTACCGTTATCCGTTGGAGACAGAGGCACAGATTATGAATTATGCCAAGAGCGGAGACTTCCAAAGCATTGAACGGCAGCTCGATGAGCTGTTTCATGAGCATTTTGTTGAGAATCTCATTTCCGTTCAGATGGGCAGATGTTTGTTCATCGATATGCTGGGCACCCCTCTTAAGCTGCTGAACACGTTGTACGCCTCCGATCCTATCAATGCACAGCGGGAGGCGGATCGGGTCGATTCGATCTTAAGAAGCTCGACAGCCGAAGAGATGCTTGCAGGCACGAAAGAGTGGTATCGTCAAATATGTCAGACGGTCAAATCCGAACGATCCGATCATGGGGAAAAGCTTTATTTGCTTATGACCCGTTATGTGGAACAGCACTATGGAGAGAACTACTTCAGTCTCACCCATCTGGCTGATGAGCTCGGGCTTACACCGCAGTACTTGTCCTCCTTCTTCAAGAAGCATACCGGCCAGAATTTGACCGACTATGTGACGATGGTGCGCATTGAGCAGGCTAAGGTGCTGCTGCGTACGTCATCGCTGACGATGACGCAGATTGCGAACGCCATTGGTTATGCCAATGATGCAGGCTTAATCCGCGTTTTCAAAAAGCATGAAGGCATTACTCCAGGCAAATACAGGGACAACATGAATGAAGACTAGGATTTGACTGCGAATGGGAGCTGCATGTCAGACGGCGGCTCTCATTCCTAATCACATTGAATTCTAAGCATAATTCAACATGTTGAACACCCGCCAACTAACCTCACTGCTCTTGAACAACCTCAAAACCTCCTATTCCTATGTGTCCCCTACTACTAGGACAACCAAATAACTGCCACATAAAATAAATTGACAAGAGGAACGAAATATCTTTAAATAATTATGAGTGATGTTCAATATATTGAATTTATGCAGCATACTTCACTTCGGGAAGGAATCTAAATAACATGACGTATAAATTACGCAGCGAAGAATGGTTCAGAGGAGCGATTGACAACTCCTTTCAGCACCGCTCTGCCATGAGGGCAATGGGACATGTCCCTGAATCCTTTGTAGGCAAGCCTATGATTGGGATATTCAATTCCTGGAATGACCTGAACAGCTGTAACTACCCGCACAAGGAGCTTGTGGAATTCGTCAAGCGAGGTGTTCTCCTGGCCGGCGGTTATCCGATTGAGCTTCATACAATTACGACTCCTGCCGATTTCATGAAACCCTCCGATTTGCCCTACCGCAATCTGATGGCGATGGACGTGGAGGAATCGATTCGTTCCCTCCCGATCGATGGAGTCGTTATGCTGTGTGAATGCGACAAAACAACACCCGCTCAGCTAATGGGAGCCGCAAGCTGTGACTTGCCTGCCCTGCAATTGGCGGCTGGCCATCGGACTCCTGGCGTTTTCCGCGGGAAAACCGTGAATTACGGAACAGATACATGGAAATATATTGATGATTATAAAGCAGGCCTGCTCACTGACGAAGAATGGAGCGAGCTGGAGAAATGCATCTCCTGCAGCGTGGGCGGCTGTCCTGTTATGGGAACCGCTTCGACAATGAAGAGTGTGTCCGAGATGCTGGGTATGATGCTGCCTGGAACGGCCAGCATCCCTGCCACCCACTCCGGCCGCAAAGCTGCCGCCGAAGCAACCGGTCAACGCATCGTAGAGATGGTGCGTGAGAATTTGACCCCTTCCAAGCTGATTACTGAAGACTCTATAGTAAATGTAATGAAGCTGTTGTCTGCTCTCGGCGGTTCCACCAATGCCATCATTCACTTGACGGCAATTGCAGGACGGCTTGGCATTCACATCGACGTGAACGAATATGCCACACATTCTGCCGGCGTGCCGCTGCTTGTAAACATGCAGCCCAGCGGTGAATTTAATATGGATGATTATTTCAGAGCTGGCGGGCTGAGTGTCGTTATCCGCGAGTTGCTTCCTATACTGAACGGGGATTGCCTAGGAGCCACAGGCCAGACCATTCGCGAAATCTACAGCAAGGTTCAAGCTGAAGTATCCGAAGTTATTCACCCTCTCTCGGAGCCTGTGATGGAGCAGTCCGGAATTGCCATCGTCAAGGGCAATATTAGTCCGTTAGGCGGCATCCTGAAGCTGTCTGCCTGCTCCGAGCACCTGCTTACCCACCGCGGTCCTGCGGTTGTGTTCGACAGCTACGAGGACATGCTGCAGCGGATCGATGATGACAATCTGGAAGTGGACGCTGATTCAGTCCTGATCTTGAGAAACTGCGGCCCCATTGCGGAGGGCATGCCGGAATGGGGTGCGATCCCTATTCCACGCAAGCTGCTGCGCGAAGGGATTCGGGATATGGTCCGATTGAGTGATGCCAGAATGAGTGGAACGAGCTACGGCACAATTGTTCTGCATGTTGCCCCTGAAGCAACAGCAGGCGGACCGCTCGCGATCGTCCAGACCGGCGATATCATTGAGCTGGACGTTCCTAATGGGAGCCTCCAAGTATTGCTTGAGCAATCAGAGCTGGAGGCACGCATGGCAGCATGGGTTCGACCAACGCCCAAGCATGTTCGCGGTTATCCCAAGCTGTATGCCGACCACGTGCTGCAAGCCTCCGAAGGCTGCGACTTCGATTTCTTAAGAGCGAACAGCAAAGAAGAAGCCAAGTTCGTACCTCCCATTGTCGGAAGAGGTTAATCCGTAATTTCGTTCTGAAGAGGAAGGCACTAATTATCTCAAGGAGATGGATGACGTTGATTCAGATTGGTGTAGCCAGAAAAGACATTAACCCTTCATTAGACGTACCGCATGCAGGTTGGGGCGCACAGACTCATATTTTTGCAACAGGCATTGAGTCTGACCTGAATACTACGGCCTTGTATTTGACAGATGGCGTTACCCAATCGCTGATTATTGATCTTGATGCTTGTTTGTTCCTGATTGATCAATCCAATGAAGTCCGCGAAGCAGTTGCTGAAGCAACCGGAATCGAAGTAGCGGATATCCGTTTATCTGTGACCCATACTCATGCCGGGCCAATCTTTTGGAGCGATTATTACAAGTCGGGGGCGGAGGCCAGGAAAAACTACTTCCAATACATGCTGACCCAAACCGTGGATGCTGCATTGGAAGCCAAGCAAGGTTTGGTCGCGGTTACCGTGGAAGCTGGGTCAGGAGAGTGCACGGTAGGCAAAAATCGCCGTCAGCATCTGGATAGCGGCAGAGTGATTACCGGTTATAACGAAAACGGAATTACCGATCCTGCGGTAGGTGTAGTTCGGTTCGAGGATGCTGCAGGAGATGTTGTCGCTACCCTTGTCCACTATTCATGCCACCCGACTACACTTGGGTATACTTATCAGCTGCATAGCCCGGATTACCCAGGTGTGACCAAAAAAGTTGTTGAGCATCATACCGGAGGAATCTGTCTCTTCCTTCAAGGCGCTGCGGGTAACATCGGGCCAGGTCCGGAAGGCTTCCTCGATAATTTTCCAGCTACTCGAAGGATCGGAACTATACTGGGCGCTGAGGCGGTAAAAGTATCGCTAGAGCTTGGAGCAAACGTTCTCGAGCATGAGTTCGAAGGGGTCACAGAATCCGGAGCCTCACTTGGAATATTCAAAACGACCAGACCGATCATCGACCAAGCTATCCAGGCATACAACACCGTAATTTCACTTCCTCTCAGGAAGTTGACTCCACTGGATGAAGCTGAAGCGCATTATACGAGAGTATCGGAGGAATTGACCCGATTGCAGGCTGGCGAAGGGACTCCCGAAGAAATCAGCCAAATTTCTTTTCAGGTGAAGCGTGCTTTCCTGGCTTGGGATACCTCACGCAAGTACAACGGTATGACTCACACCAGAATTGAAGTACAATTCCTGCGGATTGGTGATCTCGTGCTGATTAGCTCGCCTCTGGAGCCATTCGCCGAGATCGCTCTGCATATCAAAGCCCACTCGCCATATCGGGTTACGCTGTTCAGCGGATATTCGAACGGTCACCTGGGTTATCTCCCTATCGCTGAAGCTTACCCTCAAGGCGGCTATGAGGTGGATACCTCTCCTTTCGCCCAGGGAGCCGCAGAGTATTTTATGGACGAGATTACAACGATGCTTCGGAGTTTATAGATTCTGCTCTCTATAACAAATGAAAAAGGCTGTCTACAACCCGAAAACTGGGTGTAGGCAGCCTCTTTTTTAGTCACATTTGATTCAAGAGATTGTAGATGGCTTGGGTGCTCTCTGCTCGAGTAGTTTTATCTTGCGGGAAAAATAAACGGTCTGTTTTGCCCTGAAGCAATTTCCACTCCGTCGCTTTAGTAACTGCTTCTTTTGCCCAAGAGGAGATATGAGTTGAATCTGAATAAGTTGAATGGGCGTTAGATAAATCTTGTACTCCTACCTTCCAATTATATGCTCTTACCAGCATGATTGCCATTTCCTCTCGAGTGATCGAACGTTCCGGTTCAAATTCAGTTTCGCTAACTCCACTAATGATTCCGGCTTCGACGGCATGTGAGACTATACTGT
>JARBUQ010000361.1 GCA_029239545.1 Paenibacillus sp. | reverse complement strand
CTTCCTGGGATAAATGATGAAAGCTGAACGAGATGTTGAGCTGATTGCATAAGGAGGATGATCACTTTGATGACCTTAACTGAAGTTGGGACGCTTAACGTTTCTGAGCTTCTTTCCCAAGCCTATGAAGTAGGCGATATGATTAACGCATCTGCCGAAGCGGCGGATTACGCATATTGGAAACAACAAGTCGAATCCGATGCAGAGATTCAAGCGGCTGTGAAGCAATTCGCCAAGCTCAAAGAAATGTTCGAGGAAACAGAACGTTTCGGCCACTTTCACCCAAACTATCATGAAGCCCTGGATGCTGTGAAGGTTGCGGAAGTGAAATTGGAAGGGTTCGAAGCAGTTCGTCTGTTCAAGATGGCTGAAGCCAAGCTCGATGAACTGCTATTCAGTGTATCGGAGACGATTGCGCATTCCGTATCGGAAGCAATCAAGGTCCCAAGCAACAACCCGCTGCCGACAAAAGCTGGCTGCGGCACAGGTGGCTGCAGCAGCTGCGGTTGATTGTAATTGCCTTGGACCAGCAACTGATAAACTAGAGCACTGTAGAGGACAGTTGGAATTCAGGAAGGATAACTCCGACCTCATCACCTGACCAATTGCGCACCAAGGGCTTGTGGAATTGCTGCAGCTGCTCGAGTTCATGGGCGGTTAACCAGTTGAGCTGGCGCAATGCCTCGACCACTGTAGGATACAGAGCACGCATGGAACCATCCTCAACCTTAACGGCAAGCGCTTGACCTTGCTCTGGAGAAGTGACAGCGAATACGCCCTCGGCACCCATTTTGCCGACAAGTCGTCCGGCTGTTGCCTGAATGAGCCTTGTGTCAAACCGTTCCGTGCCGGCAATGTAGAATGGAGCGCGGCGGATAGCCTCGAGCAGCTTGCTGCATGCCGCAGCTCGGGAATCCGGCTGCAAGCCTTCCGGCTGACCGAACACGGCATAGGCTCGTGCCAGGGACGCAAGAGGCAGACCGAACACGGGTACCCCGCATCCATCGGTTCCAAGTGTGATACGGTCGACCGGCACATCGCTCATTGCACTGATCACGTCCAGCATCGTTTGCTGGACGGGGTGGTCTGGTGTCATGTAGCCTGCAGTTGGAGCTTCGAGTCGAAGCGCCAGAGCAAGCATGCCGGAATGTTTGCCGGAGCAATTATTGTGCAGCGCTGTAGGAGCTTCTCCCCGTCTTTTCATAAGATCGCTGGCAGGCTCATAATAAGGGTAGTGGGGGCCGCAGAGCAAATCATGATCAATTAGCCCAAGCTTTATAAGAAAGCGCTCTATCGTTTCGATATGCGGCAGTTCCCCGTTATGGGAAGCGCACATGATGGCAATTTCCTCGGGACCAAGTCCATAAGCATCAACCGCACCTGATTCTATCACTGGAATGGCCTGCAGAGGCTTTGCAGCTGAACGGGCGAACGTTGCTGTAGAGGGATTGCCTGCTGCGTATAACAGCCGCCCTTGACGGTCAACGACCGCAATATGACCCTGATGCCTCGATTCGGTCATAGCACCTCTCGTAACACGGACAAGACTGACTGCCTGGAAGTCTGACATAGAAGATCACTCCTGGAATCGAATGTTGGGTACAGGAGTACGAATAGGAGGGACAACCATGTTTCCTGAACGCACGGGCCTGATTATATGGGTGAATGATTTGAAATCGGTCAAACATCTGGAGCGTTTCGGTTCCATTCATTACGCATCCAAACGTATGCATTACGTTGTAATATACATGAATGCAGATAAAGCGGAAGAAGCTACAAAAGCGATACAAAAATACCCATTTGTCAAAAAAGTGGAGCGTTCCATGCGCAACGAGATTCCTACAGAATACAATAGTAATGTTCCGGATAAGTCGAAACTTTACACCTAAGAAAGTATACCGAATTGCTCACCCCTGATGCAAACGGCGGAGGGGGTTTCTTTTTTTTATATAAAAACTTCTAAAAGTCACGCAATTCACAATATTATATATTAATTAAAAAAATGATACATTTAACAATTGGAAAATTATTAAAAATCGAGTAAAATAAAACTAACTTATATGTACATAGGGATAGGGGCCTATCTTCAAGGAGGGGGATGGTAGTAATGAAAGATAAAATGATGGATAGGTGGAGTACTTATGAACCATTTTATGTCGTTTTGGGCGACAAGAAAGTGGCAGACATTATTATAACGAATCATGCTCGTGTACGCTGGGCAGATCGTGTGGAATCAGAGAAGACGGGTTTTGAAGATATTTGCAGTTTTCTATGGGATCGTCTGAAGAAGGAAGAAGTGCATCCTTATTACAAGAATGAGAAGGATGTTTTTGTAATCGATGAAGATTTGGTTATGGTAGCGGAATTCTCCGTTCTGGAGAATGAGTTTGATATAGCTGGCAATCCGCTGCACAAGATGATTGTGGTCACCTTTCTCGGAAGAATGTCGGAAGTCATCGAGCTTCGCGATCTGAAGTCTTACTACTCGTGGCTTAGACATTCACGTAGAATGACCTTGATCAAGAACAGCAGGAAGCGCAAGTAAGATTAGGACCAGACAAGCATGGCTGAAGCTGATTCCAAGCATGTAGAGTTTCCTGCATGCTTTTTTTTTGCGCTTGGGCAGCCGCTGTCATATGCCTCATTCAATACCAGTGAGAGAGTCCGGTGAGGTTAATTTGCTTCTGAACGTTGCAAACGATCCCGTGTTAAGTTAGATTTAAGGTTGAATACCAAACGATGCGGGAGGCAAGATGAGTGGCGCTTAACTTTCACCAGTTGCACATTTTTTATACAGTTGCCGAAAAAGGCAGCTTTTCTATGGCCGCACAAGCGCTCCATATGACACAGCCGGCGGTGACGATGCAAGTACAGGGCTTGGAAGACTACTTCGGCACTAAATTGTTCCAGCGTTCCACGAAGCGGATCGAAATTACCGAAGCAGGCCGCACCTTGCTCCCATTTGCTAAGCGCAGCATCGATTTAATTAAGGAAACGGATGTAGCCATGTCCAAGTTCACGCATATGGTGGAAGGTCGGCTGCAGCTTGGGGCGAGCTTAACGATTGGGGAGTATGTGCTGCCACGTCTGTTAGGGCCGTTCAGCAGGGAATATCCGAATATCTCGGTTAGTATGAAGGTTATGAATACGACACAAATACTCGAAGAAATCCTGAATCACCAGCTGAACTTTGGATTAGTGGAAGCGCCTGTGCATCATCCGGATGTGCGAACAGAAGTAGTACTGAATGATGAGCTTAAGCTTATTGTTCCTTCTGACCATCCATTGGCGATTAAAGAGGTCGTGCTCCCCCAGGATTTGATGGAATATCCGTTTATTTTGCGTGAGCAGGGCTCTGGTACGCGTCAGGTGATGGAGGATGAGCTACAGAAAATAGGAATAGCCTCTAATCAGTTCAAAATTATTATGGAACTCGGAAGTACGGGAGCTATTAAATCCGCTGTTGAAGCGGGTCTTGGTATTACCGTTCTGTCTCCATCGTCTGTGAAACATGAAGTTGCCCTTGGGTTGTTCCAAGTTAAGTCAATCGAAGGAGTAACCTTCACCCGACATTTTTATTCGATTTACTTGCAAGCGACTCTTCTGCCCATATCGGCTGTGACATTCCTGACCTTTCTTAGAGAGCGGGATCTGCAAGCCTGGTTATAGGATTGTTCTCGAATAAATCAAATAACAGGTATCCTATTTCGAAGGGTGGAGATTGGATGAATGAGGTTGACCTGCATATGCATACAACCGCTTCGGATGGTACCCATCCACCGGCGCATAATGTAAGGATGGCTAAGGCAGCAGGGTTATATGGGATCGCCATTACCGATCATGACACTGTTGCAGGTGTAGCTGAGGCTGTTCAGGCGGGGTTGGAATTAGATGTGCTTGTTGTTCCGGGCGTAGAGATCAGCACGGTTGCAGACGGTCGCGATATTCATATTCTTGGTTATTATATTGATATCCATAATGAACAGCTGTTGACCCGTCTCCAGCAATTAAGAAATACACGGGAGCATAGAAATGCTCTGATCTTGGATAAAATGAATGAGCTGGGGATTCCCATAACAATGGAAGAAGTAACCACACTGGCTGGCAAGAGCCCGTCAGGTGATGAGACGATTGGACGTCCTCATATTGCCGAGGTCCTGATGAATAAAGGGATTGTAAGCTCGATTTCAGAGGCATTCGACCGGTATTTGGGGAGTAACGGAGCTGCTTATGTGAATCCGCCTCGCATTACTCCTTATGACGCGATAGATTGGATCAAGGAGGCCGGTGGTGCTGCGGTTGTTGCCCATCCGGGCTTGTACGGAGATGACCTGCTCGTGGAACGAATTGTTTTATATGGCGCAGACGGGATCGAGGTCTTTCATTCCGATCATTCCCCCGAGGAAGAAGCCAAATATTTGAAGATGGCGAATAAGCTCGGCTGCTTCGTTACAGCAGGCTCGGATTTCCATGGTTCAAGGAATGGGCAGACTTATCATGCTCCAATCGGAGCCAGGAGAATCGGAGCAAATGTTTTGGAGCAGCTGCAAGGAAAAAAGTAACCCGATGGGGAATACTGTATAATACATAGACAGCCTTTTATGTAAAGGTTTGGAGGGAGAATTCATTTGAGACCTATTAAAAAAGCAATCATACCCGCGGCAGGACTAGGCACGCGCTTCCTGCCCGCAACCAAGGCGCAGCCCAAGGAAATGCTGCCGATTGTGGACAAGCCAGCTATTCAATATATCGTTGAAGAAGCGATTGCTTCCGGAATCGAGGATATTATTATCGTTACAGGACGGAATAAACGGGCAATCGAGGACCATTTTGACAAGTCCGTAGAGCTCGAATCCATCCTGGAGACCAAAGGCAATACGGAGCTGTTGAATCTTGTGCAGGACATCTCCAATATGGTTGATATTCATTATATCCGTCAGAAGGAGCCGCTTGGTCTTGGTCATGCGGTACTGTGTGCTCGTAAATTTATTGGCAATGAACCGTTCGCTGTTCTGTTAGGCGACGATATTATTAGCTCGGAGCCCCCTTGCTTGAAGCAGATGCTGGATCTGTATGAGGAGCATGAGCGTTCGGTTATTGCAACGATGCAGGTACCATGGGCGGAAGTAGGCAAATACGGGATTGTATCCCCGGAATCGAATCATGAGAGCGGTGAATTTTCTTTTATCTCCGATTTGGTGGAGAAGCCGGATCCGCGTGAGGCGCCTTCCAACCAAGCCGTTATCGGTCGATATGTGCTTGATCCTGAAATCTTCGAGATTCTCGAGCAATTGCAGCCGGGACGCGGAGGAGAAATTCAACTGACGGATGGTCTGCGTTTGTTGAACGAGAAAAAATCTATGATCGCCTATAATCTCAAAGGCAAGCGGTATGATGTTGGGGATAAATTTGGATATATCGAAG
>JARBUQ010000360.1 GCA_029239545.1 Paenibacillus sp. | reverse complement strand
TCTGCGAGAGACCACAACATGTATGCGAAAAATCATATAGAATGAGCGGCGTCCCCATCGAATCCGTCGATTCTGTTCGAAATTTCATACACAAAACGCAATTTGCGCCCAGATTCCGTAAATGTATCTGAAAAATCAACTATATTCTCTGCTGTTGTCCACTCATGTCAAAACGGTCCATAGTTAATCGACAGCCTCCTATAGTCCGCCTATCGTCACTCGTTCTTGCTTCACTCTATACAGACCTATAGATCCCGACTAATTTCCCCGCTGTCGCATTCCAGCTGAATTTCCGGATCACATCCTGTCGGGCTCGATTAGCCAGTTTGTTAGCCAATGCCGGATTCTCCGCAATCCGAATTATTTGCCGGGCAAAGGCGGAAGGGCTACTGTAATTGGCTACTAACAGCCCATTATGTTGATGCTGGATAATCTCGGGTATTCCGCCAATTCGCGAAGCGACAGCTGGAACCCCGGAGGCCATAGCCTCCACGTTAACTAAACCGAACGCTTCATGGCCTTGCGAAGGACATACGAAACAATCCCCCGATAAGTAGAATGAAGGCATCCTGCTTCTGGACACATTTCCTTTGAAAACAGCCGGAACGCGCAATGAAGCGGCCAGGCGCTTCAGGTATTTTTTGTAGCTGGGTTTACCAACCCCGCCTGCAATCGATAATTTGGCATTCGGAATCGTTTTTCTTACAATTTTGGCAGCTTTAATTAACACAGGTATGCCCTTGAGGGGAATGAGGCGCCCTGCATAAAGGATTACAAAGGGGTCCTGCTTTCCTCGGCTACTACGGATCGGGTTAAGGGGGCGGAATTGCTGCACATTCACCCCGAGATGGACAAAACGCACCTTATGGCTATGCCGGGGAAATGTTTTTAACAGATGGGCTTGCAAGGATCGGCTGTTCCCGATAATTAGGTCTGCGCCAGCAAAGTCTTTGTCGGCTTTTTTTATGGACGTCTTTGGCGGTGAAATAAACGTTGTGGAATGCAAAAAGACAGAAAGCCGGGTATTAGGGAACACTGCTCTGACAGCACTAACAAAGCCGGGGCGATTATCGATTTGGATGACATCATAGTGAAGCCCTTTAACTGCTTTTAATACATTGGAGAGATAGACTCGCTTATTTCCCCCTGCTACACGGATAATCGTTACATGACCCATTCTGCTCATCCTGGGGTATCCAGGTCGCCATCGGCTAACTATCGTAACGGAATGCTCAGCGGGTATTGTTAGAGCGATTTGATAAACGCAATGTTCAACCGAGCCCCCGGATGGAGGGGGAACAGGTATTTGTTCCGGGGCAATAATTAGAATTCGCAATGTTCTCACCTCTTGGAAGCCTATGGTTTCTGTACAGTATATTCCGGAGTGCCGTATGCAACTCTTGCTATTTAGCCTAAATATATAATTCAGCACTGGGCGAATGCTGTGGATCTTAATGATCTTGAAGAATAAAGTGAGTTATCCAAATTAAAAAAAGTAGGTTGAACCCATGGATCAAAGGGTAGGCATCTTATTAGATCACAAAATGTACAAAGGGATACAAAGAAACAAGACAGGTTATGAGCATATTGGGCTTTACAACAAAGCAGCCAAAGAGCTTCATTTGGAACCTTTTTATATGTCTTTGCTGCAAATGGGGAAAAAGTCTGCCCTTGGAATGACATACGACGGAAAACGATATCGGTTAGCGAGAAAGCAATTTCCCAAAGTAACCCATAATCGCGCGATTACTCTGAAATCCTCCCTCATTGCTAAATTGAAGAATCTTGCTGCCGCAAGCCTTGTATTTAATCGTTTGAACCGATTCAGCAAACATCGCATTCATAATATTGTTGCTTCCAGCCCGAGCCTGAGAGCTTATCTCCCAAGAACAGTCAAATATTCTAAAGAAAATCTGATCCAAGCTATGCACGTCCACTCTTCTGTGTTCATTAAGCCGACAAGCGGAAGTGTAGGGGATGGAATTATTAAACTCAGCAGGGGCGATGACAGCAGCAGCTGGAGCTTATATATCAAGAAAGGAAAGCCCCTCCGGAAAGGACGCAAGTCCGCACAAGCCTTTATTCATCGTTTTATCAAGGGGAAAAGCTATATTATTCAGGAAGCCATTCCGCTTGCTACGTACAACGGGAGCCCTTATGACTTGCGAGTATCGGTACAGAGAGGGGATAAAGGGGAGTGGCAGGTCACAGGGATTGTGGGTAAGGTAGCTGCCAAGGGACGTCAAGTAACGAATGTAGCGAAAGGCGGCAAGGTGAGAAAATGCGAGGAATTATTCCAGGCGAGTGGATTTTCCGTAACCGACACCAAGCACCATATCGGAAGGGTGGCCTTGCAGCTGGCCCATCATTTGGGTCGAAAGCTCCCCCACCTGGCGGATATAGGGTTTGATATCGGGCTCGACAAGTCTGGAAATATCAAATTAATCGAAATGAATGGAAGAGATCAACGAATCACATTTAAAAAAGCCAAGCTTACCAAAACCTTTTATCGAACGTATTTCACGCCTATGCAGTATGCAAAGTATTTGCTGGTGAACAAACAGAACCGGGCAACTGCATCGCGCAGAAAACGTTAACCGCTGTGTCTAGGATTGAATTTCTTTTCTTTGGCTGCTTGTCGACATGTAAGTCCTAACAGGATCATTGACAAGATGCTAAGCAAGCCGATCGGAATCGTGCAAGCAAGAGCAATGTCTGATGAGAGATTAAGGGTAAACGGCATATATACTAAGAAAGCTCCAGAGACAATGTTAAAAAACCAACGGCGGCTATCCACCTTTGTGGCCAAATAGGGTATAGAATCATCTGAAGCATGGTTGGAAACCTCACTAAAAAAGAAATTCATCATGATCAAAGTCAGGAGTAAAATGAAACTGCTGTAAACGAGCATTAGGATGGATTCGCCTAACTTCAGGACAGATGGATTCATGAATAGCACAATCTCTGCGATTGACAGCAGGGTAAGAAGCTTTGCAAAAGGCTCGGCTCTTAGGTATCCGCTCCGGTCACGCCCCAATGTACGGATTGCCCTCCACATAAGAATATAACCAATAAAGTCAGGCAGAATATCCAGGAATCCAATGCGAAGGTCGATCAGTACAATAAAGATACCCCAGGAGTAACGGAGGAAAGCATCTCTCATGGTGACTTATCTCCTTTTCTCATTCGTGAGTAGCGGACTAGATCATTCTCATACAATTTAGGTTGTTCAATAATTTGGTGAATCCCAACGCTCTTTCCGCGGGGGTCCTCATAACTGATCCTGATATGGAAAGCATGAAACCGACGAGGATCGTCATTTGGAAATTGAAGCTGGTAACTCAAGGAAGTATGGTCACCGGCATGCAGTGAAAGCGGGAAAGCATGTATATCTGTTAGGTTTCTTCCATGAAATTCGATATCCATAACATCGGAAAGGAGTTCGGGGAAGCTGCTTGATACGGCCCGGATGGAGACATCAGCCTCAACGTTATAGCCGGTACTTCCAGTTCCGTTAGAGGAGCCTCCTGAGAAATTCATCTTTAATGGAGATTCTTGAGCCTTGGGATTGGGATGAATAATGATTTCTCCGATCGGTACCGTATCAACAAATCCGTCGTTATAATACGCATCCAACTGCTCGAATTTCATTGGCTCCGTTATGGCTTCAAAAGCGTTTTTCGGTGGAGATACCACAACTTCGTTCGACTGCAGCCGGCCTCGCCTGTCTCGTATACGGTTGTTCTCTACATTTAAGTCAGTCCCATCCGGAAGCTGAAACTTATAAGGGGTACGAGTGGAGTCAGTGTTGGAAATATAGTACAGGGTTAGATGATCAGCTAAGGAAATCGGAATCTCATAGTAATGTTGGAGGAATAGTGGTTTCTCCAGCTTCTGAGACTTGTAGTACCACAGATTCCCGCCCCAAACCACCGCAACGGCCAGGAGCAGTAACAACAAAGCTTTTTTATTCACAAGGTTCTCCCATCTGGTTCATCCATTTTTTATAACTCCCATCCAATATATAGTAGACGCTAACGATTGCCTATTAGTTGCGTTCAGGTTTCCGGTCCACAATGCGAGCCATTCTCGTGTTGTGGTTTTTCGCTTTTATGAACTAAAGTTGAACAAGAGGACATTAACCTGCTATATTCACTGTATCCCCCAAAACTATTGGACTGGAGAGTTATGGACTATGACCAAACAAGGAATATGGATTATAAATGCGTCAATTGTGCTCCCGGGAAGAGTTGTACAGGGCAGTGTGTGTATAGACGGTCCTATCATCACTGGAATTCTGGAGGGCGAGGCGCCTAATGAATTGATTCGGGCAGAGGGGCATGACGTTATTGATGCACAGGGCATGTATTTGCTGCCGGGATTGATAGATATTCATTGCGATGCGATCGAGAAAGAAATTCAACCTAGACCTAATACTCTTTTCCCTATGGACCTGGCTTTGTATGAATTGGAGAAAAAGCTCGCTGGCAACGGGATTACGACTATGTATCAATCTGTTTCTCTTGGGGTAGGGTTAAGCTTGCGTGGAGATGACCTGGTTGTTAAGCTGTTGGAGCTGATCAAGTCCTATCGCGAACAAAGATCGATGATCAGGCACCGTGTGCACCTTCGCTATGAGTTGATTCATTTAACCGGTATTCAATTAGCGGAAGAGCTCATTCGCGAAGGAGTGGTTGATTATTTATCCTTTATGAATCATAGTCCGGGACAGGGTCAATACAAGGCGCCGGGCTCCTTCGAGGCATATGTGATGAAGAACCAGGGTGTGAATGTTGAAGAGGTTAAGCGTATTGTGGAGAATGCCGTTAGTCTGCAGGAGCAAATCAATTGGAGCCAGTTAAAAAGACTGAGTGAGATCGCCCTGGACATGGGCATACCTATTGCTTCACATGACGATGATTCTGTGGACAAAATTAAGGATGCGAAAACTTACGGAATAACGGTTAGTGAATTCCCTCTGAATATGGAAACCGCTCAATATGCGCGGGAAAGCAATTTATTCGTATGTCTAGGCGCACCCAATGTGGTCAGAGGGGGATCGCACGACAAAAATTTGAGTGCCCGGGAAGCGATCAAAGCTGGGGCTGCCGATATTTTGTGCTCAGACTATTTGCCATCCTCCTTATTATCTGCGGTATTTCAGATTGTGAACGATGGTATTCCCCTCCCGCAGGCGGTCAATATGGCAACGCTTAACCCAGCCAAAGCAATGGGGACGGATAAGGAGCAAGGCTCGATTGAAATCGGAAAAGCAGCGGACCTGCTGCTCGTTAAGGTTATAGATGGATATCCTTTTATCAATAGGACTATGGTGAATGGAGTTAGTGTTTATAAGGCTGATTTCTTTCATTCGAGGGGATAGGTGTACGATTTGGATGGGTGGAGATCCAATCAAGTGTGCCGTTCCG
>JARBUQ010000359.1 GCA_029239545.1 Paenibacillus sp. | reverse complement strand
TGGTTCCCCCGTTTTTCATTTCTGAAAACTCAGCGATTGGAAATTGATAGCAATATGAAGTTAAGTTATTATGAAGGTTAGTGTACGATGTTCCTCCAATGCTGTAAAGTAAGCCAAGTGTGCAAAAACAGACAAAATCGCTCGTTTTGTGTATTTAATCACATTTTTTCACACAATTCGCTCTCTCCTGCTCTTCCGGACGTAGATTTTCACATTTTCTTTATTAAAAAGCAAAAAAATAGGTAAAAATGGGCTTGAAATTTCTGAAAATGATAGGATAAAAGGATCAGAATATTGGAGGTGCTCTCATGAAACCAATCTTGGAAGTGGAAAATTTATATGGAGGTTATTTCAAAAATAAATCAATACTGCATGACCTGTCATTTACTGTAAACCCGGGCGAAATGATCGGAATGATCGGTTTAAATGGAGCCGGCAAGAGTACAACCATTAAACACTTGCTGGGACTGCTTCAGCCTCAGCAAGGGACCATCCGTATCGGCGGACAAGCTCCTTTGCAGGACGATAACCAATTTCGTTCCCAATTAGCTTATGTCCCCGAAGCACCAGAGCTTTACGAGGAGTTAACAATAAGAGAGCATCTCAAGCTAACCGCAATGGTGTACAACCTAGATGAGCAAGAATACCTACGCAGGTGCACTATACTTGGAGCGCAATTTCAGATGAGTGACAAGCTCGATAGCTTCCCGCAGCATTTGTCGAAAGGGATGAAACAAAAAGTTATGATTATGTGCGCGTTTCTTGTCGAACCGACTCTCTACATTGTAGACGAACCGTTCCTCGGCCTTGATCCGCTTAGCATGCGCTCTTTATTGGAGCTTATGGTCACGCGTAAGGAAGAAGGCGCCGGACTTCTGATCAGCTCACATATTTTGTCGACAATTGAGAAGTACTGTGATCGATTCGTCGTCCTTCACAAAGGCCGAACGATTGCATATGGAACATTGGAGGAATTAAAGGAACAAGCCGATATAGGCGGGAATACGACATTGGAACAAATATTTTTCTCCTTGATTGGGGAGGGTGTCAGATGAAGGTGCCAACTCTTTTATGGCAGCAAAGACACAAGCGTCATACAGGTGTCGTCATGCGTTACACGAGAGATATGGGGAGGAGCGGATTTTTCAGTTTTTTAATGTTCGCCGGCATTGCACTTACTTACTTTTACTCGAACTCGCTCCAGCAGCTGCCTGACGATTTCCCCTATACAGGGATATTAACGCTTCTTCTATTGCCTGTTATTGCCGTAAGTCCGGTGCGCACTCTGCTCCGGGAAGCCGACAGTGTTTTCCTGCTTCCACTAGAGTCTAGGATGTCGGAATATTTCCGAGCGGCGTTTCGATACAGCTTCATTGGACAAGCCGTGCTGACCGCAGCGGTTGTGACCCTGACAACTCCTCTCTATCGACACGGCTTCGGTGAGGATGCCGCCTCCTGGTGGAGCCTTTTATTCTTCACATTGGCATTGAAGCTGGCCAACCTGCTTGGCAATTGGAAGGAAGCAAGCTTGACGCAGCCTGGTCATCGAGGTCTGATTGCAGCCGTGCGCTGGGTCAGCACAGCGTTGGTGCTCGTTCTCTTGATACGTTACAGCTTCGCAACGGCCGGGCTTGTGTTCTTGCTGCTGTTCGCTGGGGCAAGCCTGCTGATCCGCTTCTTTCCGTCCTATAAGGTTCACTGGACACAATTGCTTGCTCGTGAACGTAAGCATCAATCTTATTTCTTCTTGTTCTTCAGTTGGTTTACCGATGTAGAGGAGCTGCCCACCGTAGTCAAAAGACGCCGTTGGCTCACTTTCTCCACCCGGCCTATTCGTTTCGATAAGCGCAATTCTTTTGTGTATCTGTACGCTGTGACCTTGATACGCTCGGAGCTAACCAGCATCATCCTCAGATTGCTTGTCATTTCCATAGTGCTAGTCGCCACAAGCACGGATCGGTGGATGGCCGCTATTCTGTACATCTTCTTCGCGCTGATCATCCATGTCCAGCTTTCTGCGCTCCGCGAGTATCATTCCTATGCCGTAATGCCCGCGCTATATCCGCTGCCAAGCGATGCTCAGCGCCATGCTGTAGCGGCTGTCGCCTTTCGCACGCAGCTCATCGTCATCGCGCTGCTGACCGTGGCGCTGGTCGTAAGCGCCGCGTGGGCGCCGTGGATGCCGCTGCTGCCAGCGGCGGCCGTGGCGGCCGCTATCCGCGTGCGCCACCGCATGCGGCGCGCCCGCGCGGCGTAGCCGCAGCAGCGTGCGCTCGCATGCGCCAAGCGCGCGAGCAGCCAAAAGGCTGTTCCGACTGCCCTACGGCAGTCGGAACAGCCTTTTGGCGTTCGCCGTCGTGAGCGCGGCGAACTGCTCGAACGGCAGGCCGACGATCTCGGCCGCCGATTCAGCGACGAGCCGGACGTAGCCGGTCTCGTTGCGCTTGCCGCGATAAGGATGCGGCGTCAAGTAAGGCGCGTCCGTCTCGATCAGCACCCGATCGAGCGGCACCTTCGCCAGCACCTCCTTCGGCACTCGTGCGTTCTTGAAGGTGATCGGTCCCCCGAAGGAGATATAGAAGTTCATATCCAGGCATTGCTTGGCTGTCTCCCAGCTTCCTGAGAAACAGTGCATAACCCCGCCCACTTCATGCGCGTACTCCTCTTTAAGAATACGCACTACATCCTGATGAGCGTCACGATTGTGAATCGCAATCGGTTTATTCGCCCGTCTCGCTAACTGAATCTGCTCGCGAAAAACTTTTTCCTGCACATCCTTGGGTGAGGTATCCCAATAATAATCAAGGCCAACCTCGCCTATAGCTACTACCTTCGGATGGTCCACCAGCGACTCCAGCCACTCGAGATCGCCTTCCTTCATGTTAATGGCGTCCTGCGGATGCCAGCCCACAGTTGTATAGATGAACTCGTATTGCTCTGCCAAGCGAATGGAACTGGGAATCGTTTCACGATTAAAGCCGATATTAATAATGTGGCTTACTCCATTCTCAACCGCTCTGGCTATGGCCTCATCCCGATCCTCATCAAAAGCCTTGTCATTCATATGGGTATGCGTATCAATAATCATAACTTGTATCGGTTCCTCTCTGTCTATTCTCTTTAGCCTGTCCAGCCAAATCTGGCTTTCCATTCCTCAGGCATCCGTTCCGATTGCTCCATCAGAAGGTCTTCCGGATAGTAAACTCGTCTATCGCCTTGATGAATTTCACTGATCGATCTCACAATCTCCGACTTGCGCGAGATCTCGATCAGCTCTTCCTTACGATCCAGGAGCATAATCGGCAGGCTCCCGTCTTGACTCCCAGCCCGATACACATCATAGGGCACGTCCGACAAAAAATCGATCTCCATATAATAATCCGGGTCGATGCCCGTCCGCAGCATCCAATCGCGCAGCTCCGCTTCCCACGAGTCCGGGTAGAGATCAAGCGTGACATATTTATACAGCTTTCTATTCAGGAATCTGTCGCTCAAATCTGCCAATATCCGATCTTCTTCGCTTGTCCACTGGATCAGAGTCATTTGTACATAGGACTCATCCAGCTGAAGATATTGCTCTATAGTCAACGTTCCTCTAAGCAGGCTGGCAAAAGCAGTCGGCATAAATCCGAAAATGTACCCTTCCTGATGGAGCCACTTTGCTCGTTCAAACACTTTTCGAAGCACAATCTCCGAGCTGCGGGTGACAGCGTGAAAATAGACCTGCCAATACATTTGGTAGCGTGCCATCAAATAATCCTCGATCGCATGCATTCCGCTTTCTTTTACGACAATGTGCCCTTTATGTGGACGAATTACACGCAGAATTCTCTCCAGATCGAAGGTCCCGTAATTAACCCCTGTGAAATAAGCATCTCTTAGCAGATAATCCATTCGATCCGCATCGAGCTGGCTTGAAATCAAACTGACAACAATCGATTTTCCATACGATTTGCAAATTACATCCGACACATTCTTGGGTAGAGACGGATCCGCCTCTCGCAATACCCGATTAACCTCTGTATCCCCAAGCACTAATTGACAAGTCCATTCCTCGTGGTTTGTGCCGAACACCTTTTCAACCGAATGCGAGAATGGCCCATGCCCGATATCGTGCAGCAATGCCGAACACAAGGTTAAGAGCCGCTCTTCTCTTGGCCACTCAGAATAATCATTGCGTTCGAACTGAGAAATAATTTTGCGAGCTACTTCGTAAACACCGAGCGAGTGAGAGAATCGGCTGTGCTCCGCCCCATGAAAGGTCATGAAGGAGGTTCCTAATTGTCGAATTCTCCTGAGCCTCTGAAATTCCCGGGTATCAATCAGATCCCAGATGGTCTGGTCTTGGACATAGATGTATTTGTGAACCGGATCCTTGAATACTTTTTCTTCTTGCAACGGAACGCCCATATGGAAATTCTCTCCTTTCCCCTCTTCCCTAATTATATACGAAATCAGTAAAAAGAACCGCATGTCCGCTCAGCAGTCCGATTTCATGCTTTCTTTCGACAAATCACACATTTTCCGCCAGTTTTATTCGACAAAATTCGATATTTTTGTCGAATAATTTATGGTTGGTTTCTTCCAATTTCATGTAATAGTTTTTCTGATAGGTTCCGTTCAATTAATTGTCACAACCTTTGAGCTAGTTCTTTTTCCACAATTCATAGTTAATTAGTCCCTTGCACCGCTTGTGTTTGCCAAATTCTTTCGTTTCTAGTAATCTAACAAAAAATTTGTATTATATTAAAATACACCCCTATCAGGGTTGACTATTATGGGAATGGTTGGTATCATAAATAGTGAGAACAATGTCGAATGATGGCGAAACCAATGGAGGAGGAAATAGATATGATGAAATCCACAGGGATTGTAAGAAAAGTAGATGAGCTAGGCCGGGTGGTAATTCCAATTGAGCTTCGTCGCACATTAGGAATCGGAGAGAAGGACGCTTTGGAAATCTATGTTGATGGCGAGCGCATCATGCTTAAGAAATATGAGCCTGCCTGTATCTTCACTGGGAACGCAGACAACCTCGTTTACTTCAAAGGTAAGATGATCAGCAAGGAATGTTTAGCTGAGCTATCAGAAATTTATAAATCTATGACAAATTAAAAGACAAAATCAAAAAAATAGGTTATAATACGAATATAACGAAATTGTTAATTCTAACCTTTTATATATCTCCTCTATATCCCTAATTCATTACAGCCCATGCTGCTATGATTAGGGATACTTTTTTATGCCTATTTTGGAATGGAAACAATGTCCTGAATCATCGGCTACTCTTTCAGCAGCTCGTTATAAATCTCTCTTTTGGACACACCCCGGTCTCCTGCGGCCCGTTTCATAGCTTCCTTGCGCTCCATAGACTGATCTATGTAATGTTGAACATGCTCCTCGATCGTCAACGCCTGCCACCAGCTTGTACCAGCACGC
>JARBUQ010000358.1 GCA_029239545.1 Paenibacillus sp. | reverse complement strand
CTCATACAGCGAGTGATTCAAAGCTGCGAGAACATGGAGAGCTTCATTGCAGTCAGGCAAAATGATACGGCTAGCTTATATGATATGGAGCTCGATTTCCTCCGGAATGAGCAGGCCCTCATATTTGGACATCCCAACCATCCGACTCCTAAGAGCAGACAAGGGTTCATTGAATGGAAGCAGAATAATTATGCACCAGAGTTGAAGGGTCAATTCCAGCTTCACTATTTCTCAGCAAATAGGAGCCTTGTTCAAGAGGAATCGGTACTGGATTGCTCAGCCGTCGATCTTGTGAAGCGAGAGCTGTTAGCAGACCCGGCAATCAGCCAAGAGTTCATGGAGCAATATTGCAGAGAGATGGATGACAAAGCCTTAATTCCCGTACATCCTCATCAAGCAGAGTGGCTGCTCAGCCAAAGCTGCACGCAGGAATGGCTTAAGACGGGGAAGCTTCGCTATCTTGGTGCACTCGGCAGAGGCTTTTCGCCCACGTCGTCGATCCGAACGGTCTATCATTCGGAAGCAGAGTATATGCTCAAGCTTTCTCTTCAGGTGAAAATTACTAACTCAATGCGTCTTAACAAAAGAAAGGAGCTGATTGGCGGACTTGAAGCCAGCAGGCTGCTGGATTATTGCATCCCGGAGTTCAGACAGCTTCACCCGGATTTTGAGTTTATTCACGACCTTGCTTACTTAACTCTACTACCTCAGGAGGGAATGCAGGAATCCGGCTTTGAGCTGGTTATTCGCAAAAATCCATTTCGAGGGGAGGAAGCTCGTAACGTTACACTGATAGCAGCCTTGGTACAGGATCCGCTTCCGGATAGTCGTTCCAGGCTTGCTGTGATCATGGAGCACTTGGCCGCTGAGGAAGGCCGCAGTGTGGCACAGGTCAGCCTGGATTGGTTCCGACGATATATGCGGTTATCTCTCCAACCTATGATCTGGTTGTATTTGAAATATGGAATTGCTCTGGAGGCTCATCAACAAAATTGCTTGATCCGCCTTAACAATGGATATCCGTCTCGATTTTATTACAGAGATAATCAGGGCTACTATTATTGCCGTTCAATGGCGTCCAAGCTTGATCAACTCTTGCCTGGAATAGGTAGGGAAAGCGGGAATATATATGACGACTCAATCGTGGATGAACGGTTCCGCTATTACCTGATTGTGAACCATATGTTAGGTATGATTAACGGATTTGGCTCGGAAGGTCTGATTGATGAGAGACTGCTGCTTGCTGAGCTCCGTTCTGCTCTTGAATCGTTTCTCCCGATGAATCGGCACTCTTCCTGTTTCCTTGACAGCTTGCTGAAGGATAATGGGATCCCCTGCAAAGCCAATTTGTTAACCCGCTTAATCGATATCGATGAGCTCAACAGTGAATTGGAGCAGGCTGTATATGTCAATATTGACAACCCTCTTGTAAAAGAGCTGCCCAGTATGCAGATTATTCACAAAGCGAAGCAGGTTACATTTCTTTGGCGGCAGGACGCTAAGTTAATCGGGAGTGGTCAAGCATGAGTCATCTGCCCGTCCATATGGAGTTATGTAATGCGTTATTATCGCCATCGTACTTGCAAGCTCGCAGGAGAGTGTTCAGACAGCTTATTGAATCATTGATTTATGAAGGGATTATACGTGCTGACAGGAGGAAAATTGCAAAAGACGAGATCGAATTCACGATTCATGGAACATCAGAAACCAGGGAACCGGTGTTATATAGATGTTATGGGACAGAGCGTTTCTCGTTTGGGAGAATCCGATTAAACAAGCACC
Source organism: Paenibacillus sp. (assembly GCA_029239545.1). GTDB lineage: Bacteria > Bacillota > Bacilli > Paenibacillales > NBRC-103111 > Paenibacillus_AA. Next base: position 3,657 of record JARBUQ010000358.1, on the reverse strand, counting down.
CCCTAATGAGGAAGGGGCAAGAAGCCCAGGAGCAGGAGGCAGCGTCTCTAAGTCAATTCATGATGGAGCTATTCAACTATAATGCCTCGACAGTCAACAGAAGCATGCTTGATATGTTCATTCTGGAGCTGGAACAGACTGTGTTGAAGGACACAATGTCTCGATACATGCTTTCACTGGAGCCCTCGGTCTCTTTGCAGCAAATTCCCTATGATGTTATTGAGAGTGCATTGGTAGACGGTCATCCCTATCATCCCTGCTACAAATCCCGAATGGGGTTCGATATAACAGACAATGACTTGTATGGACCTGAATTCAAAAGACACATAACTCCGATCTGGATTGCTATTGACCGTTCATTGGATGGTTTGTTCGTTGCGGGGGCTGATCGGTACAGAAAAATGCTGCAAGAAGAGTTAAGTAGGGAAACATTGAAACACTTCGATTCTATTGTGCGACTGAATGGTGGACTAGCGGAGTCATACCTGTATGTTCCCGTTCATCCTTGGCAATGGGAACGCCAAGCGCTCCCAGCCGTTATTGAGGAGCTGCGCAGTAAGCGAATTGTGGTGCTAGGCCCGTCCGAGGATTTATATCGCGCCCAGCAATCCATTCGGACTCTCTATAATTGCTCGCAACCAAGCAAATCCTGTTTGAAGTTGTCCTTACATATTAGGAATACATCCTCGATGCGGGGGCTCACTCCGCATTCCGTGGCGTGTGCAGCCCGTGTATCGTCCTGGCTGCATCAGGTTATCTCAACAGATGATTACCTGATGCAGCAATCCCGAATGGTTATACTTTCCGAGCATGCAGGCCTCTCATACGGTGTGATTGGCTGCATATGGCGGGAAAGCATACACCTCTATCTGGAACAAGGGGAGGGCGCGGTCCCGATGAACGCGCTCACTGCTTTAGAAGCGGATGGCAGGCCTGTCATTGATCATTGGATTGAGCGACAAGGTCTCGAGTATTGGCTTCACTGCCTGCTGCAAGTGACTATGCTGCCTGTAATTCATCTATTAGTAGGTCATGGGCTCGCATTGGAGGCTCATGCGCAAAATATGGTGCTGATCCATAAGGACGGTGTACCTTCTAGAGTGGCGCTCAAAGATTTTCATGAAGGAGTGGAGTATTTCCCTGATTATCTGGCAAATTCGGGGCTTCTTCCTGACTTTACATCACTTCATCCTTTCTACGATACAGCCATACCGAACAGAGGCTTTGAGATGGATAGCCTGCGGTTGGTTCGTGAGCTGACAACAGATTGTTTGTTCTTCATGAATTTTGGGGAGCTTGCCATGTTTCTGGCTGATCAATACAAGTACGATGAACCGTCATTCTGGGTGTTGGTTAGATCCGTAATAGAGGAACACTTCGATCGGTTTCCTCAATTGCAGATACGACTTCAACAAATCGATCTATTCACGCCGACTTGCCGAATTGAACAGCTAACAAGGCGGCGATTATATCCGGATGATTCGCTGATGGTGCATGAGTCGCCCAATCCGTTAGATGCGGCGGGACGGACAACACCAATTGGAATAATCAAGTCATTCGAACAGAGGAGGGCTATGCATACATGATTACTGTGAACACAACACGGTATGACAAGATGGAGTTGGAAGCTCTCAATCAAACCTATCAGTCACTCGACTATCTCGCGCAGGTTGAGAACAAAACGTATGCGATCTGCTTCCACGACCCCATCTATACAATTTCTCTAGTCCAATATTTCCGCAAAAACGCGGGCTCGCTTTTGTTGATTCACGGAGAAACTCCACTGGAGACAGCAGTAACGCTTGCAGTGGACGCCGAATGCGCAGCTCTTTTATTTGGGGACCCGAAGCATTATATTCCGCTATCAGGTTCCCTGGAGGAGGAACAGGGAAGGGAGCCGGGTATATGTCAATACAGCTCAGGCACAACAGGTGCAGCCAAACTCATCCACAGATCATGGAGCGAGATTCAGACTGAGCTGGATGCGTACAATCAAGCTCTTGAATATGGAGAGACACTGAACCCAATCATACTTGCGCCGGTTTCGCATTCCTATGGCTTATTGTCCGGAGTACTGTCCGCATTGGAAAGGGGGAGTGAGCCAGTTATAATCCGCAATACGAATCCCAAGTTCGCTCTCGGAATCATTCAAGCGACACCACGCCATCTGGTATATGGTATTCCACTCTTATTTCAAGCCCTATCAGGGTTTACTCAGAGGTCAATCCGTTTTCATCGTTTCATCAGCTCAGGTGCTCCTATGCCAGACTCCTTGTACCGCAAGCTAAGCGGGATGACAGATTGCATGCTTCAGCAGTATGGTTGTTCAGAGGTTGGCTGTATCAGCTTGTCAAATCAGATGGAAGCCCATTCGGACCTAGGGCGACCATTGAAGCATATTAGGCTGAGAGCAGGAAATGACGCTGCATCTGCCTTGGAGATTCTTATTTCGTTAGGCGATAGAACCATTCATACTCAGGACCTTGGGTTTATATCCGGGACAGGCAGCCTTCGCTTTGTAGCGAGAATGGATGATGTGATTAATGTGGCCGGGTTAAAGGTATATCCGTTAGAAGTAGAGCAGCGGATCGAGCGTCTGGAAGGCGTTCAGGAAGTAGTCGTTTATCGAGGAAAGCATCCGGTTATAGGTGAAATGGTCAAAGCGAAGATTGTTGCTGCCAATCCGTCCATCACAGAAGCCCTAGTCAGAGAATGGTGTGTGCAAGGGCTGCCTCCCTACAAAATTCCACAGCAGATCGAATTAACTGCACAAATTAAGAAGCCGGCAAGCGGAAAAATTAGTCGAAGGCTGCTTGAAATGGAGGAACAAACATGACCTATAGCATACGTGAGCAGCGTAGAGAGCGCTTGATCAGTCTGATGAAAGAGAAGCTGCAGGTTAATAGCGATAATTGGGATGATGAAAAGCGGCTGAATGAAGATTTGCGGATTGATTCCGTAATGATCGTGCAGCTGATAGTGTATATGGAGACAGAGCTGCATCTGAGCGTACCTGATAACGAAGTGGATCCCAGAGCTTTTTCGACAATGGGAACTTTGCTCGATTTCATGGATACGTTACCCCCATGCGAACCAGTCGAGATGTTGGAATAATGAACGTGAGGAGCATCAGCCTTGAGCAGCCAAGTAGAAGTGAGCATTAAAGTCCATTGTATCGTAAGTTGCTTCTGTGAAATTGTGAAAAGAAACAGTTCGATCGACACTCGCCCCTTCTATTTCGGAGTATGGGATGCAGCGTTTGATGTTACGTCCATGGGCGAAATTACTTATTATCAGCACAATCTGACACATGACTATTTCCTGTATTGGTTCGAGCAGCTATTCGGTCCCAAGGTCCATGAATGGTACGATCGAACGAGAAATCAGACCGACAATCTTACAACTTTGCTAACTCTTATGGATGAATGTCCGAAGTACCGCTCGATCGTCGTCCAGATTGACATGTCTTACATGCCGGAGCGTGAGAATAAATTTCATCAGAAGCCTTTTCCTCATTTTCTGATTGTATCCAAGACAGAGAGGGAGGAGGAGTGGTTGATGATCGACCCGGATTTCCGCTGGGAAGGGGTTGTACAACGGGAGCAGGTAATAGAAGGGTTTCTTCAAAATCCATTTGGCGGCGGGTTTTATATCGAT
>JARBUQ010000357.1 GCA_029239545.1 Paenibacillus sp. | reverse complement strand
AAAAATAAGCCCTCCCATTGCCGTTACTCCATCAAATACTGCGCATTGCGGATCAGAATCGATGCGGCTTCCGTCGTAATATGTTTCCCAGCTTGCGCATTGAGCTCAAACACAAAGCTATTGAGATCTCCCGCGTTCAGTTTTGCTTGCAGGCTATTAGCGATGCCGTCATTATCGATCCTGCCTTGCACCTGAAATTCGGCCACGAGCGCTTGCAACGCAGCCATACTCGATTCCACTGTAAATTCCGCAATTGCTACAGCTTCGTTGCCGGCCAGATCAACACCGGTAACCGTTAGCTGATGCGTCCCGAGTGCCAGGGTGTACAAGGGAACCGTTTGCTCCGGCTGAAGGACGACTCCGTCCAGCATCACCGACATGGCGCTGTCATCCAGGCCGGACATCGTATCCGTCATTTTGATCCAAGCGGCTGGCACCACGAAGTCCGAGGAAGCATAGGAACCGTACACCGCCAAAGTGACGACCGGCGCGATCGTATCTACTGCAAACTGAAGCTCGTGAGCTTCCTCTTGCCCCTCTTTGTCATTCCTGGAACGGAACTGAACAATATGCTCCCCGTCCTCGAACGAGATTGGCTGCACATACGGCTGCCATCCCTCCTCGTCCCCAATTCTTAACTCTGTGGATACGGCACCACCCGAAGTATCCTCTACTTCCAAAGCAAGTGTCACCGCATCCGTATACCAGCCGTTGCGGCCGTTCGGCTCGCTAGGCAATAACGATGCAGTTGTAACCGGCGGTGCTGCAGGCTCTGTCATAATTTTAAGATAAGGCTTAAGATCATGCTCCCGGCTTCGGATTTGGATGGCCAACCCTTTCCCGTCCATATTCTGCAAGAAAGCCAGATTTAGCTTTTCTCCACGAGCATATTGATCCTGAACATAAGTTGTCAGGTCAATTTCCCTCCACTGAAAAGTACTGTCTATCTGAATGGAGTTTAGGAATGCCCCCCGTTCAGGCCTCGTATTCCATGTGATTTCACTCTCATTCCAATCGCTTAGTACTTCATAAAGAGCAAGAGTCGCTTCTGTTACTCCCGAATCTTGTACAGCGGCGTTGACATAGAGCTTGGCGGAAACAATCTGGTTCTGTACGCTCGACAGGTCAAACTGCATGAAGCTTTCTCTCGTATTATTTTGGCCGGCATCATTTTTAGCCAGCAGCGTCTTATTGCTGCCGTAATTATTTCCTACCGATAAGCCTCCCTGCACAAAACTATCGGCAGTCGGAACGATGTAGATTGCCCCGTCATCAACAACAACTTCGGTAACAGCTGTTTTCGTATAGCCCCCCAGATTAACGTCCACCCCTACCTTCGTACTGCCATAGCCTATTCCCTGAACTACGCCTTGCTGATCGATTTGTGCTATAGCCGGGTTCAGAGTGAAATAACGTCTGGAAGCCAAACTCCAATCCAGATTGGCACCGCTTTGCATAAAGGCCTGCACATTCAGCTGGGCGTTTTCTCCAACAAGCATTATCCTATTGTCAAGCTCAGCCGTTACGCTTCCTAATCGATCCGGCAGTACAAGCTCCGGCAGCCCATCGATCTCTACTTCTGCAAGGCTGTTCCATAGGTTTAATGTGTTTCCGTAACCGACAATCCGCACATACTGAGCCGACACCTCCTGGAATGAAAAGCTTTCTAATCTCGTTGTGGTTCCGCTGCTTTGGCCGCTGTATACCTTCGTCCACTCTTCACCGTCAGAAGATACCAGTATATCGAAAAGAGTAGATCGTTTATCACCACTATAAAAGGCGATATCCACATGGTTGATCTCTCGTTCGCTATCCAATTTATATTGAATCCACTGTCCAAGACCTTGAGCGGACCAACGTGTGTCTAAATTTTTATCCAGTGTGTTTTTTGGTTCGTTGCCATCATCAGCACTTGCCTTAACTATAGCATCTGAGTCGTCTGGCACATTCAAATACAGACGGTATTCAGAAGCCATTGTAGTATTATCACCCGGCTGAACTCGGATGGAAACCAACCCGGGCAGCGAGTCCGGGTACACTACACTCACCGTATCCCCTGCTTGTTCTGAATAAGCTTCTACTACAGGAATAACCGCCCCTTCGCTCAATTCCATATGATAGGTGAATGTATCCTTACGGAAGCCCTGCAGCAGATCCCCATTCACCTTAATATGAGATAGTGCGGCGGCGTCGGAATCAGGAATATCCCATTGCTCCAAAGGTGTTACTTCCGGCAATTGCTCCGGAATCTCTTCCCATGCCATCAGCGGCACGAACAACACTGATAGCCGCAGCTCATCAATTTCTGAGCCGCGAATCGTGAGCTTGGGATTCACATTCACGGCCTGACCGCTCGGATTCGGAGAAGTCGGCAGCGGTTCAGAATCCCGTATTTCGAACGAAACATCGGCATCCGTAGTCAGAATATGCGCCCACATTTTTTTGTCTCCGCTTGTTAGCAGAGCTGATTTGCCTGCATCGGTAATTTCAATCTGAGCTGACGTATGCATGAACCAGAAGAAATCACCTGGTGCTTTCATTTTCACTTCATCCTGCAGCACAATTTGCCGTCGGTGATCTATCAAAGCCATTCCTCTTTTTACTTGAGCAGCTTGGGTTGCATAAGCAGCACTGAGATCTGTAATCATATAGGCCTGCTGCGCTGAAAATCCGGTTCCAATGATGTTTGCACGCGCATTCGCAATCTGACCGTCCTCATAGGTTGGGTTCAAAACCAACGTATTGTGTCCTTCCGTGCGAAGCCTGTAATAATTCGAACGACCGGTGCTGCTGAAATAGCCGGGTAGATTATAATTATCCAAGCCAAGGTCATTAGCCCAACGCTCCCCCAAAGCATCGATGACGAAGGTTCCGAGATCGAGATGGCTGTGATTATAAGTATTGCTGCCTCCTTTAAAACCAACGAAGGTAGCATAAGGATCATTCCATGCATTCCGCATGCTTCCGGCATCAATTCCCTGATACAATTGATCCAGATCAAGGCTTACATGATTTGAATCGCTTACGTTATCAGGATTGTACCAAAGAAGATCCAGTTCCCCCGGAGGAGTTCCATTGTCCAGTTGTGAACGCTGATACCAGCCCAGATCTGGATTATTGAACCGATTGGCAAACCAGAAATATATAGGATTACGTACAATTGAAGTGGAATTGTCCCCATAATTAAACGAGCCGTTAGGTCCTGCCAAATAAATAGGGAAGTACGGTGTCCCTGAAACTCCAGTCGCATCGGAAAGACCATAGTCAGTTCCCAGTGCGGATTCCAAGGAAGATACATAATAGACGAAGTATCTGGCGTTATAATCCCAATATCCGACGCCCTCTTCTCCACCGCCATCTGGCTCGAATGTAGGCAATACCAGTTGAATGAGACGGAGTCCCCCCTCCAATACCTCTCCGGCCAGCAATTCCAACTGTTCGTTCTCGTCAGCAATCGCTAAAGCTCCAATTCCAATACCGCCGTTGACTACTGTGTTCCAGTTATGTCTAACGTTTAGCCACCATGCTTTTGAGTCTTCACCACGATAAGCTGCTAATGCCGGCTCGAGACCTTTCGTCACAATGGCATTGCGTATAAACGCTTTCTGTTCTTCCGTCCATTCGTCGTACATCCAATCATAGGCAACAGCAAATGCATTCGTCATTTCTCCGACATCCAGGAAATGCTGTGGATTCCAGTCTGGAAAGCTGCCTGCGGCTTGTAATAAAGCCCAAGCACGATCCACATATTGCGCTCGTTCTTCACCGTCCACCAACTGAGCCATCATACCCAATCTACGAATTTCATTAAGCACACGTTGACTTGTTGCAAGCAATCGATAACCATCGGGAAGGACGTATTCCGGCAAGGGTTGATCCAAAGAATTCAGCGCCTCAGCCTTCACTTTCTGAAACATCTGCGCTACATAAGGATCGTTAGCAATCTGGTTCCGTATACGTGAAAAGTCACTCGCTGTAGCCATAATGCGGGGATGATTCTTGTTTGGATGCTTGGCTTTTAATGCAGCTACAATCTCACCTGCCTGCGGAAGATCAACTTCTTCATCCTCTGGAGGATTCGTCCCGACATTTTCTGTTAGAACCAAATTATCAAACCATACCGTGCCGCTAGCTTCCCAAATAAAGCATTGCAGCAAAATTTTCACTGTACCTGGTGGGGTCGTTATTTGTTGACTGACCAGGGTCCAATCTTGAGTTCCTTTCAAGCTTCCCACAAATACAGGCCCTGTATATACATTGGCAGCATCAATAAACTGAATTCGGATGGTTGCACTGCGGCTGTTTGAAGCTTTCCCGATTACACCTTCCGTTCGGACCCAGCCGCTAAAGTCATACGTTGTGTTTTCTTTAATACCGCCTATCGATCTACCGTATGCCGTACGGGTACTGGTCGATTCACCGATCATTTTAAAAGATTTAGCCCCATCCTTGTATACGCTTTCATCAACAGATGCAACAGCTCCTGGTGTTCCGGATGCTACCCAGCGAACCCAGCCCGTCGGCATACCGCCCGTCACTTCCTCGAAGCTGCTATTCGGAACCAAATTCAATAACTCCGATTGTTCATCGTTCAATTCCTGTTCTGCAGCTTTCGCTGCAACAGGGAAAAACAGCATCTCGATAAACAGTATTGCCACAATAACAATTGATAATAGCCTAGCCAGAGGTACCTTTCTATCAAGTATCATGAAATACCCTCCATCTCATTATTTATTAGGCTCGAGAGACAAAGCCTTGAAAAATTAATAAAGTAACACGACACAGACCTAAGAAAGCTTCCTTGATCTGTGCCGGGTCATTCTGCTGGGACTAGTTCTTCAAGTAACGGGCATAGGCATCGTTCCTAATCTTCAGAACCTCTTCGATTCCCATTGTTTTCAGCTTGGCAACAAAGCCATCATAAGAACTGTCCACGCTTTCCGCACCTAGGACCCACTTCTGCCCCACCTCACTGACATAAGTGTTGATGGTGGCTACGAAGTTTTTCATTTTGGCCTCTTCCTCTGCGGTGTACGTTACCGTTGGAATCTGAGGGCGAATATACTTCTTATTGATGTACTCGCTCACTCCCTTCTCGGCCACGGAGCTCAAATATTGACGCTCATACTCGAAATCCTGATGGAAGCCGAATTCTAGCTGCGCTCCATATTTCCACAGATTTTGTGTAACAGCACCCCCTTTCAGAATCTCATCCTTGAACTTTGGCTTTCCGTCAAACATGGTGTAGGTTACGCCTTCCAAACCAAAGTTAGCCATTCTTCTACCTTCCGGTGTATACCAGAAGTCAAAGTATTGGATCGTTTCCACCGGATTTTTGTTGCTTGAGGATATACCCCAGCCGTCAGCTTTGACGACTGCCCGCGCCGTATATTCTACAACCTTTCCTTTGATGTCGGCTGGCGGCGCAATGGGAACAAAGCT
>JARBUQ010000356.1 GCA_029239545.1 Paenibacillus sp. | reverse complement strand
AACTCCACCTGCAAGTCAAGTGTATCGATTCCGTACAGAAGCAGCCTGCGATCCTCACCAAGGCGCAGCTCATACTGAAGCTCGGTCAGTGCAAGCGATCGGGCTTCAACCGGATTAATTGCCACTTTCCAAGTTGTGCGTGCTTGTGAGGAAATGGTGGCCTTGTCTTCTGCCAGTGCCGCATTGATAAGCTGCAGTGCTTGCTTCAACAGGTCGAGTGAGGCACGTCCTGCTATCACAGCATCGCCCGCCAGATAGTGGAAATGATCACTCACCGCTAACGGTTCAACCGGCTTTGCGCCGTCCCACGCCAGCAGGAGAGACAACACGCTGTCTTTTTTCCATGCTCGCCAATCGGCAATACAAAGCCATGCCTGCTCAATCGCATAGTATGCCTCGCTCATTGGTGCCGCATGAGGACCGTACCAATTGGACATGTATTCCTGTAGGAATTGTAGCGTATCCGTCTCAGCATCCCAGCTCAATTGCGCATAGAGCAATTGCGTTAATGTCCGCATCCCCCAATTGACAAGAGGTACGTGCATATAAGTAACTCCCCTCACTCCCATCTGGTGATAAGCAGGAATGTCGTGCGCCAAACGGGTTGTAAACAGAAGCGGCAAGTCTTCGTACTTGGAGACATTATAATACTCCCCAATGATTACGGGTAGAGCATCTTTCTGATCGCACCAGCTCTGCAAAGCTTCACGATAACGATTGTTCGCCGAACAGCCGACAGTTTCGAAATCATGCTCATAACAGCGGTTGATCGGATAATAAACGACCAGATCGCCGGCAGAGGTAATATTGGCCGGAATTGGATGCAGCGGACCCTCAAGCGTATCCGTTCCTTCATAGCCGCAAATGATCAAGCGGACATTATGCTTGAGATCTCCTTGATCCAGGGCAAGGTTTACAATATTCCTGATTCCGGATACGAAGTGAAGAAGCTGATCGGCGCTGTTGCCAAGACGCTGGCATGCTGTACACATGCAAGCATGTCCCCATGTGTCGAATCCCCACAAATCGACCCGGTCCGCTTCCTTCCAATCGCGCTGCAATCGGCGAACCAGTTCAGCGCCAAGAAATTCGATTAAGTCCAGTTGCGACACGCAAAATTGGATGCGCAGCGCCTTTTCCTTGCTCCGATTGCCATTCTCCGGCAATCCATACCAGTGCGGGTGCTGCTCCCAGATCGTTCTCCCGTTGGGCAGAAAACGATCGGGATCGAGCATTGTTTCAAAAATATGACCACCCATCTTAAAAACCATTCCGAGCTTGCGGCAAAATGCCGCCGTAGCTGGACGGTAAGCCGCTACATTCAGCCGGTTCCTCGCCATCCACAGAAAGAACGATTCCGATTCCATCGATACGTATTCAAAATCGAAGCCACGACCCAAATCCATCGACGCTTTTCCTGTCAGCTTGCCATCGGGCATGATCAGTTGGTTGTTTGCCTGCGGCATTATTTCCCCGGATTTCCCGGGAGCATACCAGCGCCACCCCTGTAAGCGCAACAGCTCATAAGCTCCATAGAGTACACCGGCTCTACCACTGCCTGTGACGACAACGCCCTCCCCACTGCGTTCAAGCGTAAATGCTTCATCAGTCAGGCTCGAATTGGCAATGTGAAGCGCAATATAACATTCACTCTCAGCCTTATCCTCCACGAACCGTATGGAAATCACCGGCAGCGTTCGGTTCAAACAGCGTTTTAACTCCATGGCAGCAAAAGCAGTCGTACAGCGGGCAGCCGCTGCATGATCACTGTGAAAATCGATCTCCCTTTCCTGCTCTGCCCAGAGTGCGGTGTACAGCGCAGCTCCAGTAAATGGAACTACAATATCGAGAACCTTTACAGCTTGATCCGAAACCTGATTCGCATTCATTTACATTCCCCCAGTACGACTATGGTATGGCGATTAACCCCATCAAGGCGAATCGAGCTGTGTTTATAAATTATACAACTCATCTAACTGATCTCCTATGAAGATAACGCTTTAATATATGGACAAATCGATTATCCGTGAATTGCTGCCTCAACTTGGCGCATATTCCTTCCCCCATACAAACAGTTGAAAGCCTTGTAACAGCGCCCCTTCTTCCAGCTCAAAAGTAACTTCCCCTTGCACAAGACGAAAATTCGCCCATGGTACAATTCCTCGGTTCCAGTCCGTGAAACTGAGCAGTGGAATACGACAAGGTACCCTGACTGGGTTGAAACGAATTATGCGGCGTACTTGGTCTACTTGAACACCGCCCATTGCATATAAGGCACCCAGTGAGACAACACCTCTTGGGTAGTAATTGAGATGCGCTCTTGGCGGAGCGTCAACGAAACAACCGCCGATTCCTTGGGAATTTTCGTACAACTCATAATCCCAATATTTGCTGCTTAAACCCAGCATATCGAGGCCTAAGTAGGCAGCAGTAAAATCTTTCCACAGATTTTGTGAAATCCACAGGTTATCCGTCGTATCATTACTGCTATGCTTGCAGCCATATCTTGTCATGGACTGAGTCGTAGCATTGGAGAGATCTGTACGCAGCCGCTCTTGATTCAAGCCTGTCTCCGTTGCGGTCATCAGCAGGTAGAGCAAGCCATTCGACGGATAGATTGAATAAGCGTCCCACCCCGGAATTTCTCCCTCAACCTTTTGACCGGTCCAAACGTCTTCTATTCCGTCTGCATCGGCCTGAATACAGACCGCATAATGATCGCCTAACCAAGCGGAAGTTTCCAGCGTATGATGAATGCTGTTCAGCTTCGTATCGCATAGTTGGACGGTGTCGGCATCCCCCATCTGTTCGGCCCATTTTTTCACCGCCTGAAACGCGCAATACGCTTTGATCCCTAAATAAGTTTGCTCTTTGGCGTATTGCACCGCTGCTCCTGCGTCGTCAATCGTATTCGCAGTTCCCATGTTCGGGAACCCATTCCCTGTCGTATCGCTGTTCGCTACATAATGAATGAGTCGAAGCAGCTGCGGATAAATGGTGTGCCGAAGCTCAGAGTTACCGGTAAATTTCTCCAGAGCATAGGTCAGAAGAATAAAATTGCAGTTCTCCTCGATCTCCATCTCATGACTGTATTCCATCCCTTTGCCGACAAGGAATTTCCCGATATCATGCGACATGAAGCCATCGCCTTTCTCATACCGTGTCCATTGCCGGATCGTTTTATCGAGGAGCTGCGGCCAGAGAAGCAAATAAAACATGGAAGTATTATACTCCACATCAATAGTCGAGTGGTAAGCGCAGTTGCCTTCCCACACCGTAAACCAATCGGCTAACTCATCATTATGCACCCACCAGGTGTTGGAAAGATAGCTCTGCAGGGAAAAAGCAATCAAATTTGCGGCTGCTTTATCCAGTGTCGCCTGTTCGAAAATCCTGTCAAAGGCTTGGCTTTTGGCCGTCAGCTCGTCTTCAGCTTCACGTGCGTATCGTACTACATCCGCAAGGCTCTGGAACTCGGACGTATATTTGAAACGATACATCTCGTCTTCAATGTTCATCACCTGTTGATTCGTGTAACCAGCCATTACAAAGGAAGCCGATACGGTTTGTTTGGACATTAATTCAAAAGGAACACGGATTTCGTCGTGAAACACATTCGCTTGTTCCGGATTCAGCGGTTCAATCGCCATCTCCCCGTGGAAGATACTCGATGAGAACTCTTTGCCGCGCGTTCTGTTCATCCACTTGAGCTCGGCCAATGCCGGATCTATCGTCATCGGTACCGGAATGTGGTAACCGCTTGCAATACACTCACTGCCATCAACCTGTAAAAATAGGTCCCCCACCATTGCTCCGTTATCTTCCGTTAACGCTGCATCGCCAAGAAGCTTGGGCACACTGATGTTTTCCACCGAAGCATGAATATAAAAAAGCGGCGCCATACTTACCTTTTCGTCCTGCGGATAGAACGGCGCTACGAAAGATACCGTGGCTTGTATGCCAAGCTCAGGTTCTCTGCAGTAAAAGCTGACGGAAGTTGGTGTAACTTCTTGCTCGATGAACGCAAAGCTCTGGTATTGCTCAGAAAACGGAAGAATCCTCGTTTCTTCTCCGACTCTCACGCCAAGACTCAGCCGTAAGGGACTGTCGTAAAAGCGACCGAGCGGCGAACTATAAATACATCGTTCTTTCGGTCTGAAGTTGAGATGAAAACGCGATCCCAATCGGCCTAATATCGTTTCATATAAGATAGACATTATTCAATAAGTTCCTCCTCATCGACTGCAACATTTTAAATATCCAGCTCTATTGTAAGTCGATTTATGCGATAAAACCATTAAATAAAGGTTCCCTCTTTCGAAATCCTGCGATAATATTGAGAGTATACTGTTGCAAAGGCGGCCTCATTCCCATGATTATGAAGCGCATCGAAGATCGACAAATCTCTCCAACCGTGCTCACCTGCCTTTATCAAGCTGAAGGCATGGAGATGCCGTCTGGCACCCGTTTCTCTCATCGGATGGTTTATGACTATGAACTGGAATTTTTTACGGATAGTCAAGGGGGGATGATGCTTATTGGGGATACGGAATATGCGGTCAGAAAAGGGGACGTGATCTTCAAACGTCCAGGCGTCACCTCCCAAGGCATTTTACCTTATACGTGTTATTTGATCTGCTTCGATATGCTGGGTAAAGGAGACAGAAGTCCACACGATTACTACCTGCCAACCGACAAACCTGTTCAACCTTCATACACGAATGATGGGCTCGATGCAATTCCCGTCCTATTCCAGCCCGCTTCTTATGAGAAATACGAGTTTCTCTTCAGCAGAGTGTATTCAGCATTTACGGGTTCAACTCCGCATTCCGGTATGCTGCTCAGATCCTTTCTTCTGCAGCTTTTGCACCAGCTGTTTGTTGATGTTTCGGAAGTTAAGCGAGAGACCATTATCCCTTCTTCTGCCCATTACAAGGAGCTCAAGCACGTATGCGAATATGTCCAAACGCATTTAACAGCCAAGCTCGATCTGGATCAGTTGTCCCGAATCGCTGGAAAAAGCCCTGCATATTTTCAGAAAATATTTAAGCAGACGATGGGTGAGTCCCCTAATCAATATGTGACACGCCAGCGGCTGGAGGCGGCTAAGGACCGCTTGAGCAGAACCGGTGTGTCCGTGACCGAGATCGCTTTGGAGTGTGGGTACGACGATATCGCCTACTTCAGCTACGCTTTTAAAAAGTACATCGGCATCTCACCGACCCTGTTCCGTAGACGACACAGGTATGAGTAAGGAGTAATCGCCTTACTATTTCAACAGTTGAACAGTCTCTCTTTTTAACCTGGCCCTGATTATTCCAAAAATCGCCGCAAGGCTAATCCTGCAGTGATTCCTGTCAACACGTGGAGTCCATTTATTAAACCTGCTATCTTTCTGTTGTTTTATTTGTTAATGGAACGGACATACTGATCTACTCCTTGGTCA
>JARBUQ010000355.1 GCA_029239545.1 Paenibacillus sp. | reverse complement strand
ATAAGAACTCCTCTCCCATAATAGTAATAATCTATATTTAATATAGTAGTTACAAATCACACTTTTTTATGAACCGCTATGACCGTCAAGTCACTAGCTAAGTAATAATTTGGGTGTTACAATAGAGACATTCCACATGAAAACAAGGGAGTTGAGGAGCGATGTTATGGGACGATTTTCTGAAAAGCGACTATCACGACTGGAGAGGCAGCGGTCATTCCGAAGACCGACTGGACAAGCCAGGATGGTTGGAACAATTGCTGGCTATCCACAACCTTCCCTATTCGGGCGCTCCGTCCGCGGAAGAATTGGATGATCTGAAACGGTTGAGGGGGCACATGCTTCGTATCGTTCAAAAGTTGACGGCGAGCGAGTCCGCGGACCCCGCCGATCTCGAGGGGCTGAACCGGGCGCTGTCGGGCGGACCGATAATTCTGCGCATCGCGGAATCGGATTCGGGTTATCGCATGGAATCCACCCCTTTACGAGCAGGCTGGTTCCGCATCGGAGCGGAGGTGGCCGCTTCCTTCGGCCGCATACTCGCGGAGGGCGAGCCCTCCCGCTTGCGCATTTGCGGAAATCCGGATTGCCTGGTGGTTTACTACGACGAAACCCGGAATCGTTCCAAACGGTTCTGCGACGATAAAGTTTGCGGCAACCTAATGAAGGTCCGGCGGTTCCGTGCACGCCAAAAAGCCGCTAAAACTGGCGGCTCCTCGATACAGGGCGTGTCCGAAACCTGATTCCCCCAAGACAACCGTTTCGGCTTTGTTCGAAATGGTACAAAGAAGATAACACATTTCGGAGAATCAGATTATTAAATGTAGCGAAAAAATAACTGCTGATAGCGGCAGCACCAAAGTGAGCCTGCAAAATGTCACCTGTTTCTTTTTGCATGAAGAGATGATCACTAACCCGTCCCTCAAAATGGATTGATTCAACATAATATCCATCCCTACTATTAAGTTAATATACTTGACGTCAGAAACTTTGCATCGAAGTGTATATCTATGCCGAATACACAAAATATGAAGAACATTACTGATGAGACGAACCGTTGCGTTCTCCTGCCCGTCCCTCAATGAGGCCGCCAAGGTAATCTTTAGCAGCGCTACTCATCTATTAATTAATATCTAGTACATTTATCTTAATTGCGTTACAATTTGTAAAAAGAACACGGAGGTTTTTTCATTGCGCAGATATAATTTTATTCGACCTTTATTGATTATTGCTGTTGCCTATTTAGTTAACAACATCGTAGCTAATGTATGCCTAATGTTGGGGGCAACTAAAGAAGCTGCAAGTAATATCGGCTTTGCAGTAATGTTGATTGCAGTCATTATAACCTTTATAAGGCTTAACAAAAATAAGCGCAAATCTTAACCGAGCACAAAGAAGGTAAACCCAATTTTCCCCTCAATCTTTTCCTCATGGTTTTCCCTCGTTTCATTAGCTGTGAATCTTGTTAAGAATATACCATTTTATTGCTTGCTGACCGGCCAACTACTTCACCCACAATTGTGGGTATGTTTTTGTGTTTCTTTAAGTTGAATGCCCGTTACGGCTTTGGAGAAATCATTGCCTTCCAAGTGGCTCAAGGATGAATCAACATCCTGTAAGAGTAAATAAGTACCTGTCCCCGGTAATGCTTTTGTTCTTTCGATGGCAACCCCCTGAACTTGTCTAAGTTCCATAACGCTTAGATGATCATGAGCTGCCATTCCCTTAAATCCCTGAATGTGCAGATCCTCCAGCTGTTCCCCGTATAGGGCATTGGACCAATTGGCGTTCCGCTCTTCTCCCCACTTGACTTCAACGTCACTACGTCTTTCGCATATCTCAGGAAGACCGCAGGAATATGATGCGCGAACACGCCACGCGCAGAAGGTTGTGTATCGAATACACCGCCGTTGTAGCCGCTTTTCACACGTACGGTATGCTTCACGTTGCGAAGCGAAATCCCCTCGATGACACTCTCCTCGGAACCGTCCAGGTAGATACAGCCTTCCGCCTCGATAAGCACCTGATCGAAGCGAATATTGCGAATTTTCCCGGGTGCAGGCGCGTTCGGGATGTTCCTCCGTTCAGCCGTCATGAAGATCGGCTCGGATTTGCCCCACCAACGGAGTGTGCGCTGAATTTCATCCTCGTTGCTGAACAATCTCGTTTCGATGATCAGATTGGAAAACAGCATATTTTCTATCGTTGCGCCATCCCTTACCCATATGCCAACGCCACGGTTGGAATTGCGGATCACGCAGTTCGTAACTACGATGTTGCGAATATCGGCGTGCGTTTCAGTCCCTATTTTGATAGCTGAATCGTGTGATTGCAGCGTGCAATTGGTCACCGTTATATTCTCGCAAGGCCCGTAGCGATCAGCGCCATACTTGGTCTTTTTGATAACGATGCAATCGTCGCCCGTTTCAATATGGCAATTGGAAATATGCACATCCTTGCAGCTGTCCGGGTCGATCCCGTCGTTGTTGGGACCTCGGACTTGCCCAAGAATCTTCACGCCGTCCACCGTCACTTGGTTGCAGCCTGTCATATGCAGGCCCCAGGAAGAAGCCTGGTACAAGGTGACATCGCGGAAAACTACATTCGTACAACCTTCTAGGTCTATCAACTTGGGACGGAAGTCTCCTAAAGGCTGCAGCACATAATCGCTGACGCCATCCTCCAGCTCCAGGAAATGTTCCCCTCTGCCATCAATCGTCCCCAATCCTGTTATGCCAATATGGATCGCATGTCTGGCGCAAACCAATGCCCGATTTCCCTGGCCTTCGCTAAGCTCGATCGCATCGGCACCGTCAGGCAGGACGAAATCCGCTTCCTCCATGCTGCTGACGATTCTAGCCGCAGGCGTTAAGTGCAGCTCCACAAAAGAGCGAAGCATGATTGTGCCGGATAGGAATTCCCCTTTCGGTACAACCACCGTGCCTCCGCCTTGCTCTGCACAGGAATCGATCGCTCTTTGAATACTCCTCGTATCTTTCGTAGTGCCGTCGCCGACCGCCCCAAAATCCACAATGTTTACGATCATTACAGTGCCCCCTTCCCTTGTCCCTCTTCGTTCCTCAAGTCGCCAATATAATAGGCGAAAATCTGTTCAACCGGTTTAAAATATAAATATCCGTCATCGTCCCACGGTTGGAAATGCAGATCCATCCGCGAATCGTTCCAATCCTCTGGAGTCCCCTTCGTGTTCAGACGCCCCGGCACAACAGGCTCCTCTATAACCTTAGGAAATTCCTGATAACCGAACAGGAGGTTCTCGTGCATCGCAATGATTTCATATTTGTCCCCGAAGAAAGCCCGCTCCTCCTGAAGTTGATAATGATAATAGATGTAGCTGCTTATCATCTCCGGTTTCAAAAACGCGACTCTTCCCGCCCGTCTCTCGACAGGCTGCTTTCGCAGCCAGTGCTCGCAGCTGGCCGGCTCGTTAAAGTGGAACACATCGATCATCAAAATCCACTTCCGCGGTTCGGATTGCCCCGGCCATTCCTTCAAGTAGGGGACTGCGGCTCCGGCGATCTCATCGGGAGTCACCTGGCGATCCATGCACTCATAGTAGAGAAATAGTTTGTTTCTCCAGGTGAAAGCCGCAGCTGTCATTAGTTCTCCCTGCTCCACCAGTTGTTTAGCTTTCTCACTTATCTCTAATGCCTTCTTGCCAGCGGACTCTTGTCCTTGCGCCCACTCTGCCCGATACATCATTCGCTTGATCATATATAACATGCCTCAGCTTTCCTTATGATAGATGTTCAAATAGGGTAGCTCTACACGTTGTACTGACTCTAGTCCTGAGGTACATATTTACAGTTTTCTGCTTGAACCCGCATTTGTCCCATGAAAAATCCCCTCCAAGTAGACTGTAGTGTGCTTATTAGGCATTTGTCTACTTGAAGGGGATAATATCTCATCGTGGTGACGTTGTTTAAAACTATTTACGCTTCTATCCCTGATTGCCCTCGACGGCAATCAGTAGCACCGCGGCGGCAAGTCCCATGCGACGATCAAGCTTGTCGTTGTGGTCCGCGGAGAAATCGAGGTTTAATTTTTGGACGAACGGGTTGAAATTTTGTTTGAACTCTGCGACCTTGGTCCCGTTCATCTCTACAATGTAATGCTGAGGAATCAAATTCGTCAGGAATCTTCGCAAAAGAGCAAGCAGCGCGTTATCTTCCTTAATCAATCCGATCTCCGAATCACTTGGGCTCAAAAGCGCCCATTCATCCTTGAAGATCGACTTCATCCCTTTGCGTCGCAAAGAGCCTATCTTGTGCCCGGTTTCGACATCAACTACATCGAAGATTGCGGAAAAATCAATGATGCTTCGCGCTTGAATGCTTATTAACTCATCTTGCATTGTTTCATCCCCGTATAGTCGGATGTCTTCCTTCAGCTTGAAGGCTTTCATCTTTGAGAACAGAATTGCCTTTTCATCAATGTCGAAAATATCGATTTTAGCGCCAACTAGAGAAAGGATCTGTTTTCTAACCACGAATTTTTGATGATTAAATTTCGGATTCAAGTCTTCGCCCCCTGCATTCTAGACTCAACTGAGTCTTGATTCAATGAATTCGACAGAATAGGGAAGATTCCCTTTTGTATCCTTTACATCGAGTTTCATTTCATTCACCTGTTCTTTTAAGATATAACATTAGTTTCCAGAACACATTGTTGTATTCGCGAAATAAGTGAACTTTCCTGTCCGCTAGCGTTTCACTATCGTTCTGCGTTAGCGTAATGACGTAGTTTCCTCTGTGCTAACGGTTCTTCGTGCTGTCTGTAACGGCAAGTTTTACGAGATAAGCCCCAATCCCTCATCAAGTCCCAACATTATGTTCATACATTGAATTGCTGCTCCCGATGAACCCTTCCCGAGGTTGTCCAATCTGCATGCGACAAGAACTTGATCGTCATTCCCTAGGACAAAAATCTCAGAATAATTGGTTCCGTTGCATAGTGTAGGATCAAGAGCATATTGGGAAATTCCCTCATTACCATCAAGCGGGATGACTCTTACGTACGTTTCTCCTTGATAATAATTTGTGAGGGCAGCATGAATTTCCTGAAGGCTAGGTTGATTTTTAAGCAGACGAGTAACCAAAGGAACCGTCACAATCATACCATTATAAAAATTGCAAACAGTCGGAAGGAATACAGGCTGGAACTCAAGATCCGTAAATTTCTTCATTTCAGGTAAATGTTTATGATCCAGGTTTAAACTATAGTGCTGTGGGTGCCTTAGGCTGTCGTTTACATCACCAAAACTGCCTGTCTCGTATTGTTCAATTAATGCCTTGCCCCCACCACTATAACCCGTTAATGAGTGGCAACAAGTCGGATAATCACGTGGAAGGATCCCCCTTTGGACAAGTGGATTAATCGCAAGCACAAATGCAGTAGCGTGGCAACCTGGCACTGACACACGAGC
>JARBUQ010000354.1 GCA_029239545.1 Paenibacillus sp. | reverse complement strand
ACACTCTCTTCGACATATACAATAGCTTCTTTATGATTGATTACTTCCAAATGTTCATGTATGGTTTTCCCACCAATTGTAATTCCTTCGAGAACTACTCTGGTTACCGATAGTGTTAATGTATTGCCTTCTATTGCATTGGAATGATAAGTCCAGTTTACGATAAGATGCTCTCTGAACAAACATTATCCTCCATGGAATAAATGAATGCTCGTCCTTCACATATCCCGCCTCAGCTTGAATATATTTAGTAATATGCATTAGGAATATCTCTCAAGTACTTGGCTGTTCTATCTATCTTCCAGGAGGTGCCCAACATGACGACGAATCCTCTGTTTATCGTATCCCGGGAAGACTGGTCGCTGCATCGCAAAGGATACCAGGATCAAACCCGTCATCAGCAGAAGGTCCGAGAAGCGATCAAACAGAACCTTCCTGATCTTGTGACCGAGGAGAATATTATTACCCAGCACAATCGCCAAATAATCAAAATTCCGATCCGCAGTCTTGATGAGTACCGGTTCCGTTACAATTTCAACAAAAGCAAGCATGTCGGACAAGGCGATGGCGACAGTCAGGTTGGAGATGTTCTCGGTACCGATCCGTCATCACAAGGAGCAGGCAAGGGCGAGGGTGCCGGAGATCAGCCCGGGGATGATTACTACGAGGCCGAAATTAGCATGGAAGAGCTGCAAGCGATGTTATTCGAGGACCTGGAGCTCCCTCATCTCGAGGAGAAGCAGAAGGATAACATCCAGGATGAAGAAGTTCGTTTCACCGATATCCGCAAAAAGGGAATTATGTCCAACATTGATAAGAAACGGACCATCCTCGAAAATCTTCGCCGTAACGCTAACAACGGTCAACCAGGCATATATCGGATTTCACCGGATGATTTGCGCTTCAAAACATGGGAGGAAGTTATCATCCCACGCTCCAATGCACTCATCATAGCCATGATGGACACATCAGGCTCCATGGGCAGCTTCGAGAAATATATTGCACGCAGCTTCTTTTTCTGGATGACGCGTTTCCTGCGCACAAAATATGAGAAGGTTGAGATCGTATTCATTGCTCATCATACGGAAGCCAAGGAAGTAACGGAAGAGGAGTTTTTTACAAAAGGAGAGAGCGGGGGTACAATATGCTCGTCCGCCTACCAGAAGGCGCTTGACATCATTGATCGTCGATACCCTCCGACCAATTTTAACATCTATCCTTTTCATTTCTCGGACGGCGACAACCTCACCTCAGACAATGAACGCTGCGTCAAGCTGATCGAGCAGCTTTTGCTGCGCTGCAACATGTTCGGTTATGGAGAGGTCAATCAATATAATCGCAGCAGCACGCTCATGTCTGCCTACCGGCACATCCAGATTCCCAAATTCCAGCATTGTATTATTCGCGAGAAAGGTGAAGTGTACAAGGCACTGCGCACCTTCTTCACGAAACCTAAGGAAGCTTAACGATTATCAACAATCGATACAAGGCTGTCCCGGCTTACTGCTGCGGGACAGCCTTGTATCTCGATTAGGTCATCATCTCAATCATGCCATCCCGGGCTTCTTCTAGCATCGACAGTTTGGGATATAAATAACAGTTCTCTTGCAACTCCAACGCCGCAATAACTGGACCCAAATCATCGAAGATGCGGCTGTCTGACGCTCTCAGCTCTGAGGGCATCACTTTGAATTTTTCTATTAGTTCCAGGAGTTTCACGGGTGCTACAGTAGCAATTTCCGTCTTTTTGCATAAATCACAGGTTAGAATTTGACCGGATTCCTGATCAAGAACCAAGAATACAACAGGGTAGAACGGCCTTTCCCCTTCCAAGACTGGATTAGGCAAATAAAAGGTCCCCAGCTCCCATGCCCCCCTTTGCTTCTTTGCAGACTTCTTGATTTTGGCCAATCGCAGCTCATTTAGTGGTTTCTGTTGCGGTATTTCCATTGCGCCGCTCTCATCGAATTCAGGCTCCAGCCATTCAGATCTCCAGGACAAGCTGCCGTCAGGCAGGCGCTCAGCCACCCGTGTCAAAAATTTGCCGCTCGGGTCACGCAGTTCATCCGGATTCTTCTTATACATGAAGGCAACTTCCTTAGCTTGTTCGATAGCTGCTGTCAGAAAACTTACATCACTTGCCTCCGAAATAGGCCATGGATAATACCCCGGTTCATATAGTCTGAATGTAGGCCAAGCTTGTCTGCCGCGGAATTTGAAACCCAACTCCTTGATCTGGGCTTTCTCTTGAGGGTGGAGATCTTCCCGGTCATCATAAGACAGCATCAGACAATGCTGAGCAAACTGAAGATCTTCTGTTAATTTCTCGTTGAACATATCGATTACCGTCATTAATCCTTCGGTGCCCAAGTATACGGCTATTCCGTACATCTCGCCTCCGCCGCCCATAATACAGCAGTATCCTGTCTGGTTGGAATCCGGGTGCTTAACTCCGAATAGATGGATATTGTCCATCCAGTTCCAGACCTCTGCCTGCTTGAAGGATACGGCCGCTTCATATAACTTCTTCCACTGTTCTTCTGTTGCCTTCATGGCTTGTCTCTCCTCACTAAATTAAACCTTTTGATCCTATAATAACCTAGCCATGAATGTTGGATCAATCAATGTTAGCCGATAGTTCTCGTTTTGGCGACACCGGGCGATTGCTCATCGGGATCATTCCTATCTAGCGGATAGATGCGATTTCGAGCCAGATGAGGCTCGTAACGGAAGCTTATGCGCTATCCCAGGGTGATCGGGCGTGTTTGGCCTAGAACACTTTCTTATTGCTTGTGTTCTGATACAATGAAGTTATAAGAATTAACGGAGGAACTAGCCATGCAATGGAAAGAGGTTCGTAAAATATACCCTGATCAATACGTAAAGCTGCAAATCCTTGCATTCCATACCGAAGGCAATACGAAGTATGTGGATGAGGTAGCCTTGATTAAAGCGATCCAAGACCCCAAAGAAGCAACGAAGGAATTGCTTCGTTCGAAGGACGGCATTATTGTATCCCACACCTCGAATGAAGAACTAAAGATCGAGATCCGTACATTAAGAGGCTTGCGAGGAGTCGTCCAATATGAAAATTAATCTAGTGGATGGACTTCTACAGACTTCAATCAAAAGTTACTGCCGGAGGGTCCAATCGCCAATAAATATTTTTCATCAGCAGTTAAAGGAACTCATTTGAACTAATTTCCAACTCGATTTTTAGTTCAATTTGGAAAGCGAAATATAGGCCACATGGTTTCCCTATCCAAACTTTTAAATAATTGATCGTGAACACTTTATGTTAATTTTACTACATTCAAGCTAATCGTTGCTAATTCTAACTATTCGTTTCGAAGTTGTTCGACTTAATTCCCCTCTTCCGTAATATATTGAAATAACGATTATTACAATGAGGAAGCGGGTGTCAACATGAGACAAGATGAGATTCAGGCGCTAGAACGCTCCATTGAGGAAATTACCGAGATCGCCCAGGGCTTCGGGCTTGATTTTTTCCCGATGCGCTATGAAATATGCCCGGCAGATATTATTTATACATTCGGAGCCTACGGCATGCCTACCCGCTTCAGCCACTGGAGCTTTGGCAAATCGTTTCACCGGATGAAAACCCAGTACGATCTGGGTCTGAGTAAAATTTATGAGCTTGTCATCAATTCCAACCCCTGCTACGCCTTCCTCCTTGATGGGAACTCCCTCATTCAGAACAAACTCATTGTCGCTCATGTGTTGGCTCACTGCGATTTTTTCAAAAACAACGCCCGCTTCTCCCGCACCAATCGGAATATGGTCGAGAGTATGTCGGCCACCGCTGAACGTGTCCGACAATACGAGATCGAGCATGGGACGGATGCGATTGAGACCTTCCTAGACTCCGTGCTTGCTATACAGGAGCATGTGGATCCCACTCTCATGAAGTCCAGCGCACGTACATACGGAATGGCTCGAGAGAGCATGGGACGATACGGCGGAGATAGCTCCGAGCGCAGAACAGCTGTGAATCAACACAGGCCTAAGCTGAATACAGGGCCTAATAACACGCCTGCTCCCCCCAAGACGAGCTACGACGACTTATGGAGCCTCGATGAGGAATTCCGTAGTGCCGAGTTAGCACATGAGAAAGCCAAGGAAACCGCAGCTCGACGGTTCCCCCCGCAGCCTGAGAAAGACCTGTTATATTTCCTGGAGCAGCATTCCCCTGTCCTGGAAGAGTGGCAGCGGGATATTCTGACTATGATGCGTGATGAAATGCTGTACTTCTGGCCGCAGATGGAAACGAAGATTATGAACGAAGGCTGGGCTTCGTACTGGCATCAACGCATTCTGCGCGAGATGGATCTAACCGTAGAGGAAACAATTGAGTACGCTTCGCTGAACGCCGGTGTGGTGCAGCCATCCCGACATAGCTTAAACCCCTATTACCTGGGTCTCAAAATATTCGAAGATATCGAGAAACGCTGGGATCGCGAGAAAATGTTCGAGGTGCGCGAATTCGATTCTGACACTTCGTTCGTAAGGAATTATTTGACCAAAGAGCTTGTCGAGGATCTGGATTTGTATGTGTTCGAGAAAAAAGGGCCGGAATGGAAAATTACAGATAAGGCGTGGGAAACGATCCGTGACCAGCTAGTATATTCTCGTGTCAACGGGGGATTCCCTGTGATGCATGTCATCGACGGCAATCATGCTAATATTGGGGAAATGTATTTGAAGCATTCCTTCGAAGGAGTAGAGATGGATCTGAAATACCTCGAGAGAACTTTGCCTTATGTTCACAAATTGTGGGGGAAGACGATTCATTTGGAAACCGTTGTGGAAGACAAAAATGTATTGTTCACATATGACGGGAAGAAACACTCGCGTAAGTTTCTATAAGTACCATTAAAGACACAAACCTGCACTCCCTCTTATCAAAAACCTGCCAAATCCGCTTCTCCTTGGTATCCCTACGCGATAGGGGCGATCAGTAGTCATAGCGTCATATGCATCCACTATTGCAATGATTCTGCCCATGAGCGGTATGCGGTCACCGGATAACCCGTCCGGATACTCCATACCGTCATAGTGCTCGTGATGCGACCTGACTCCTGGAAGTATATCCGCTAACGCTTCAGCTGGTTCGAATCTGCCTCAATATGGTTTCCCCCCAGTACGGGATGCAGCTTGATCAGATTGAACTCCTCCTCCGTCAATCACCTTTCTTATAACAATACCGTATCCCTTACTCCCGCATCGATATTCCCCTCCTGGACAAGCCTCATCGACTGGAACAAATTCCGAATAGGGTGCACGACATCTCTAAATAACAGCCAGCCCCCAATGAAGAGAATAAAATGCCCATAGCAAAGGGGAACTTTATCCTTGTGCTTTCCGATTGAAAGCCTGTTTATTGGCGCATACTATACCGAAATCATCCAATTGACAGAGTAAAGTGAGGGTTTTGTATGGCAATCTTTCGGCTTCTATCCCGCATT
>JARBUQ010000353.1 GCA_029239545.1 Paenibacillus sp. | reverse complement strand
TAACCCAAGTTATGCTATTAGCTAAGCTGCCTTAACCAATAGTATAAGATGAGTTTACTATTTCTGGTTTTCCTCCATTTTGGGCTTGGATTTGTGATATTTGGTTTGCTATTAGCTAAGTTTGCTTTACTGGCGAGCCCGTAGGAGGGCAAGAGATTCCGTTATTTTCCCCATTACGGATCTCCAGTCCGCCAAATGATTCCTCTACAACCTACCTCATCCTGCTTCACCTCTCCTTGAACATGGATCTCCAGTAATTTCTACAAGTACCTTCCTACAAGCAACCTAGTACCACAAGTCATCTCCCACCGCAAAACCTATCGTTCTAAGAAGATCATTAAAAAGGCTGTCCAATTGTAGATTTCTCTACGAGTTGGGCAGCCTTTTTTCAATTCATTTTATAACAATCTGAAGCCATTAGGAAGCGTACGGGTGCTGCGGATGTTGCGAACCTGCTGTGCGGTTAATCTGACATTGGAAGAGATGAGAGATTCCGGATCATTACCGGCAATGATGTCGTCCAGATCTGCAATGCTCCGGTTTCCTCTGAGAATACGGAAATTCCCTTGGAAATTCCTGCGCGTGAATAAAACCAAGGTCGCATTCGGATTGGTCGAAAAGAATCGGAGACTCTCTACATCATCAAAGCGAGCCTCCAGGTTGCGAATCCCTAGGTTGCCTCTTAGTATGCGGACTCTACCTCTGAAATTCTCATCTGAAAAAAGAGTTAATCTCGGGAAAGTTTGAAGAATGGTAGCTTTTTGCATTTGTCTGTCACCTCCTCACATCTTATAAGTCTATGAGTTAAAGGGCAGATCGGCTTGTATATGAACCTACATTTTCGAATATATAGGTTTTAAGGAAATCTTATGATTTGGTTATGCTTTGCTTAAAATAATGCCTCTATAATGAGTATCAGCAACATAATCACAAATACATTGCTCTACTGGAATAAGCTATTGGCAATATCAAACATTTTGGGAGGCTTCCTATGAAACGAGGACTATTACTGTTACTGGCCATAGGTCTTGGCAGTCTATTGTATATAAATCGCGATGAGATTCTGTCGGCCAGAAAGCAGGCCTTACCACTTCAGTTGCAAGCTCAGGCCGCATTAATTATGGATGCTGATAGCGGACGTATCCTGTACGAGCTGAATGCCAATAAAGCGCTCCCCCCTGCAAGCATGTCCAAGATGATGACCGAGCTGCTTATCCTGGAAGATGTGAACAAAGGATCCCATAGCTGGGATGAGAGTGTGAAGGTAAGTAAATATGCTGCTGAAGTAATAGGCTCCCAAATTGGTCTGAAGCAAGGGGAGTCGCTAACGTTGCGTCAGATGTTTCAGGCGATCGCTGTCCACTCTGCGAACGATGCCGCCGTTGCGGTTGCAGAGCATTTGTCAGGCAGCGAGAAGGTTTTCATCCAGCGAATGAATCGAAAAGCCAAACAGCTGGGACTATCCAATACCGCATATTTTGCCAATTCAACTGGCCTCTCCCTCGCTGATCTTGGGCCAAACGCTCCTAAGAACATACAATCTGAAACGCTAATGACTTCAAAGGATGTAGCCCTTCTTGCCCGGGCCATCATTACCTCCTATCCGGAAATCCTCAAAATAACGAAGCAAAAGGACGTGTTCCTGCCAGGTCCCAATATTAAGCTGGCAACAACCAATGAGCTGCTCCCCGGTCAGCAATTCGCCTATGCGGGCAATGACGGCTTCAAGACTGGCTTCACGAACGAAGCAGGCTACTGCTTTACAGGCACAACGGTAAGGGAGGGCAAACGGCTGATTACAGTCATTATGGGGGCACCTACGGCAGATGCAAGATTCACGGAAACAATCAAGCTCTTCGATTACGGATTTGATTCCATCCTGGAATGACACCTGATCTGAATTGCAACAGGGATTACCCCAAACAGGGACACGCATAATTTGTGCGTGTCCCTGTTTGGCTTCTCCCGTTGCCGTCTCTAAGGGCGTTCAATCGTAATGCCACCAGGACCGGAAACGTATCCAAAAGAGGAGCCATTTTTACCGGTAACCGTAAATTTGACTTCGCGAACGCCTGAGCTGACCGTAGCTGAACCCAAACTTACACCCGAGACCGCCCTAAGTGACGTAGCATATCCATCCTGGACCGATCCTCTGTTTGTTCCGTCAATCGAGGCTTGCCAGGTTCCGTAATTGCTGGCCTTGGCATACCAGGTAATCAGATTGCAGCTCGTACATGTTTGGGGTTGCTTGAATTTAAATCCGATATAATCGTTGACTGCATTGGATGAATAGCTGACCGGGCCGTTCGAGAGCACGTTGTATGCATCCCCGCTTGAGCTTGAAGGCGGCAGCAGACTGCGGAAGTTATAAATGTATCTCTTGGCATTCGTGCTTCCCCACAGACCATCGCCCGGATACAAGACCGACGTACCTGTGAAAGCACTGACTGACATTTCCGAGTTGACCTCAGTCGTGAAAGGAAACAATATTTGTGCCGGAAAGGACAAAAAGTTCGTGCTTGTGACTCGAGTTGCTGCATCAGTAGGCTGAGTCTGAGTTCCTATCCCATGATATTCCCGCTCACTGCTTGCGTTGTTGATGAACAGACCGAAGCTGCCTTGCGGGAGCGTATGGATGGCTGGGTTGTAAGTTGAACTGGTAGTCAGCTCATACTCGATCCGATAAACATCTCCCGGATTCATGGTCCAGGGAATAACGAGACCGCTCGATAATTGCGAAGGAGCGACAGTATAGACTTTATCCTGAGTTGTATGGATCGTCCAATTGCTATTGAGCGTTGTTGGAGCATTCACCTTGGACATCCTTATATGGATAGGGTTGGCTGCTGTATAACCGGTACCGATCTCATCAAACCATTTGACCTCGCTCAATGATTGTGTCGTAGCTTGCGCATAAGTAACAATTTTGATGTTCTCGTTTGGTGCAAGGCTGCCTTCAATTACCTTGTTCGCACGGAGATACTTACGATCCCCATAGACGTCCAGATTCTCGTAGTACCATTTGATGATGCGATCCATGCCTGCCAATTCCTCAGTAACATCCACTCCGGCTTTCATCAAATAAGGAAGCGCCTGCATCGCCTGCCAGATCGTGACTGCTTCATGGGATTCACTTTTTCTGCTGCTCCTTGGATTCTCGGAACCGTCATAATACAAGCGCCCATCTGCATCAAATTCCCGAATGAGATACCAGATTGAGCCGCGGGCAAATTCCAGCAATCGTGCATCATTCTTGTAGTATCCTACCTGCGCTGCTGCTCTGGCAGTCATACCCATCACGTTATCCGTTGCGTCCCAGATCGGTCTGGACCCGTCATCCGGCGTACCGTTCAAATCAGGATTGTAACCCGTCCAGTAATATCTTCTACCGTCATAGACTCCTGTATGGTAGCCATAACGCGGGAACTGGTTATAAACCAAATCATAGGCGGTGTTGAGATCATCTATATTATTCGTGTAATTGTACAAATACACTAGCCCTGAAGCCATCATTGAGCTTACGTGGTGATCCGGGGAATGCAGATCGAACGTATACCCGTATGCATCGGTCCATACCCAGTCGAATTGGAAGTCAAACCCGCCCTTCCAGTCCACATTCAGTCCTTTACTGACCAGATTGCTCCACTCTGCTGGATAATGGATACGGGCAAAATCATTGTCACCATCAGCCGTATATTGCGAGTAACGCATAAAATCAGCAAACTCCTTAGCCCTATCCAAGTACTTGGAATCATGTGTCAGCACGTAAGCAGGCACATAGTTCATATAAAGCTGGCTTCCATTGCCGCGAGCGTAAT
This sequence comes from Paenibacillus sp., assembly GCA_029239545.1. Taxonomy (GTDB): domain Bacteria; phylum Bacillota; class Bacilli; order Paenibacillales; family NBRC-103111; genus Paenibacillus_AA. The sequence goes on along the minus strand of JARBUQ010000353.1, from coordinate 1,692 downwards.
ACTCATCGGAATAAGGCGATTTGGTGATTACGATCGGAGAATACGGAATGTCTCCCGCGATAGCCTGTATCGGGTTGCCCCCTGTCACTTGTACGCCGACGGTAGTGCTTAGCTCGGTTAATTGAGCCTCCCAAGCGTCCACCCGCTTGGATTTGTCCAAGGAGCTGTATCCGTCATTGTCCATTCCGAAATAATAGCTGCGCAGAACATTATCAGTCCACAAAGTATCTGCTGAGGGGTTCAGCAAGGCTTGTGGAAAAAGCGCCCAATAATCGGCCGGCGCCATCTCCATAGGAAGGTCATCGGTAAGGGAAACAGCCAGAGGAGAGCCTGATGCATTGGTCAGGCCAGCCATTTCTTCCAAGCGGATATGATCCCAATACACTACGCTCGCTCCTTGGTCAACTTGGAGCTGGAACGTTACATACGCAGCATTCGGAGGAGCCATTGTAATTCTGGTCAGCTCTCTCCAGTTTGAAGAAGCTTTGCCAAAGGTGGAGGTCGTTGGAGTTATCGCCGTTTTACTGGAATCATAGAAGGTGGCTCGCATAAATAAGCGGCCTTCTAAGGCTGTCGTTTTGTAAACGGCCGTCATCTTGTAACGTTTGCCCGCAGTGACAGGGATGTACCATTGGCTAAGCAAGGCTCGATCCGTGCCGTTGGTTGTCTGCAATTTAACATGGCTCGGCTGGTCATAACCTCCCGTGTTTTGAGGGGTAGCGCTGCCGCTGGTGCTAAGATTGGAGAATGACCAGGTTTGCAAATTTCCACCGATCAACAGCTCCATACTGCCGTTTCCAAGCAAATTCGGCACACTATCCATCGTTATATCATCGAATTGAATCACCGCCCCATAACGGGCTTCCAACTGTATGGAAGCATAGGCAGCCCCCACTGGCGAGGTTAAATCCCGATACAACAGCATCCAGTCAGAGTTCTCCTGGATAGTAAATGAAGAATAGGTTGGAGTAATAGCCACTTGTGAAGAATCATACCAGATCACCTTCATAAAGGAGCTTCCGGTAATCGCTCCAGTTGTTTTGTACTTGGCAGTGAAGCGATAGAGCTGATTGGCTGTGACGGGAATATACGATTGCGTTAACACGGCACGGTCGGTGCTTCCCGTCGCAGTAAGCTTCACGCTTTTGGTTCCTTGTGATGCATAACCTGTAATAACAGAGGAAGTCCCGCTAGTACTAAAACTACTGAAGGACCAGCTCGCGGGATTTCCTCCGCTTAAAGTCTCAAAGCTGCCATTACTCACCAGATTTGCCGCAGTCACTGGGGACTGGTTGGAAACGATCAGCCCTAGAGCGAACAAAAGAGCCGCACACCATATGAATCTTGCTTTCTGAATAATGATCATTAACTGGCCTCCTTAAATTTTAAATGCATCACACGTTAAACTTGTTACATACTTGTATCTTTAATGGCAATACAAAGCCTCTTCACCACCTCCTTAATGGGACAGCCTGAAAGCTTCATACTCGATGACCGCTTTAAAGGAAGCAGCCTACCGATCATGAAGCCTCCTTACAAGAGCTTCCGGCTCCTCCAACCCGGACCAATACAGCTTCATTGTCTCTTCCAGCTCACTTAAGTGGACATGAACGGGAAACAGATCGCCAATACATTTGGAATGAATAATTTGATCCGGCTGCACCCCAAGCGACTTCAGATCCTCCTTGCTCC
>JARBUQ010000352.1 GCA_029239545.1 Paenibacillus sp. | reverse complement strand
ACTGTAACCGTCAAGGTACTGCTGGAGGTGCCATTCGCAACAAGACTTGCTTGATCTGCGATCAATGCGGAATGTGCAGCATCCGCTGCGCCGGCAGTAAAAGCAACTTGCGCTGTTTGGCCTATTGTCACGTTGTCGGTCGTATCAGTCGCAGTGTAGGTGACGGTTTCCGCTTTCGTATTGGTCACGATAAATTCGGCTTGACCATTCGAATTTGTCGTCTCATAAACTGCCGTGATGACGGAGTTCCCGCCGCCTTGCGACAGACTTATCGAATGACCCAAAATCGGATGTCCATTCGCATCATGAATCGTAACCGTCAAACTGCTGCTTGAAGCGCCGTCAGCCGTTACCGTAGATGGAGTAGCAGACAAGCCAGTGCCGGCTGAATTTGTTGCTGTTGCATCGGCAAATCTATAAGGAATTTCCACTCCATTTCCATCAGTTATATATAATTCAGGATTTAGATACAAGGTGGGACGCGCCTCTACTAAAGAAAGCCTTGCATCTAGAGCCGAAACATAACTCCCATGACTCCATATATTGCCTACTTGAAATGAATCATTTACTGGGGTTCTGAGCCACCAAACATCGTTTGGACCCGGTATTCCAATAAATGTGTTGTAAGCTGCCCATTCATTCCTACTGAGAAGGCCTATTTTTACTTTCTGTGCTGTCCTTGGTGATGATACCGTTAAGGCTTCACCAAATGGTTCAATTGACCAATACTTTTCAACAATCCAAGAACCATTCGCGGAACTGGGGGAATTCAAAAGCTGGGAGTAAAATCCACTGGCCTCATCATTTAACCAATAAGCAATATTGTTAGTATCCACAGGGTCAAATATATTAGTGTTTTGGGGATCAAATGGCTTACCACCTTGTAAATCTTTAGCAATCACATACCCTGTAGCTGGAATCAATAGAATCCAATCAATATTGCCATAGGATACAATTGATCCTTGATCGGCTTCCTTCAATTGCTGAGGAACTGGATCAGCAAACGCCCGCTGCTGCGGGCCCATTTGAAAAGCAGAAACCCATAATGCAAACATAAGAAACCATAACACAGGCTTCAATCGAAGCCTCAACTTAATCCACATAACCTCATACCTCTCTTCTTTGATTAAAATTCTTATTATATTCCTATATGTCTATCAACATCACTTAAATAAAATGAGAGAGTGGCTATATGAACGGATATTTTGACAAAATAGAAGCCTAAAAAGTGTCCCGGCTAAGTTCAGATAGCTTCCCCCTGTCCATATAGGCCTTACCAGTTTTGGGATTATCTCCTACCCCCACGGGATTCAAACTCGTATCTGCCGAAGTCGATTGCGGCGCCGCAAAAAACACTGTAATCAGTAGAACGAATACGAACATCGTTTGCACCCCAACAGCAAGCCCGCTTCTCCGCGAATTCCCCGTCATTTGCCATTCACTCTTTATCATGTTTATTATTTCCCCTCTGTTTTTTGTCTTGGCTTTCTCCCTCCCTGATAGAATCCCTTCCAAGACGCACCGATTGACAGTCATTCTATCCTAAATAAACGTCGAAAAACATTGATAAATGTTAATTACTCGCAAATTCCGTTATATTGATCTGTTATACTGATCTAAAGAAGTCAACGATGCCGGCCCGAGAATCTTGCCAAAGGAGAGAGAACAATGATTGACTTGGATGAGCCTGTCCTGCTGCAAACCAAAATTTCCCTTCCCAACTTGAAAGATAATGGCGTTCCGCGCGAGCAGCTAATCGGCGTCATAACGTCCGGATTACCCGGCAGACTTACTTCCGTCTGCGCGCCTGCCGGGTTTGGCAAGACGACACTGCTCGCCCAATGGGCGCATACTCTGAAGATAGCCCCCGCCTGGCTTTCCCTGGACGATCGGGATAACGATATCGTGAGGTTTTGGCGGTACCTCATCCATGCGGTGTCCGCCGTTACTCCCCGGCAAACGGCGAACCGGCTCGCAACGCTCGCACGAACACTGCCGTACGTATCGATCCTTACCATTCTGGACGGATTTCTGAATGAGCTGGCTGATCTGAACGGCTCGGTAGTTCTGATACTGGACGATTATCATTTCATCCTTCACAAGCAGATCCACGACAGCCTAGCCTACTTCGTGGAGCATTTGCCTCATAAGGCGCATGTGTTGATTTCCAGTCGATCCGAGTTGCCTTTCTCCACGGTCAAATGGCTGTCCCATGGGGAATATACGGAAATCGACGCTTCGTTTCTCCAATTCACGTCCGAGGAAACGGCGATGCTATACCAGCTGGTCACCGGAGCGGCGCTCACCCCTGCGCAGATCGAACAATTGAACAAGCGTACGGAGGGCTGGGTCACCGGATTGAAGTTAGTCGCGCTGTCCCTGGATCTCGAACAGGACATTTCCAGAGTCATCAATCGTTTCGATGGGCGCAATCGCAAGGTAGCGGATTATTTGTTCCACGAGGTCGTCGCAAAGCTGCCTCCCGATCTTTACCGCTTTCTCTTGCAAACCTCCGCGCTGCTTCGGATGAATGGACTCTTATGCGATGCCGTTACGCAGGGAACGGACAGTTCCAGCCAATTGGATCGCCTGAGCAGTCTGAACCTGTTCCTGGTACGGCTTGACGATCGGAGTACATGGTTTCGGTACCATCATTTGTTCAGTCAGTTCCTGCAAGAATTGACGAAGAAAAGTGATCCCGAAGAGTGGCTGCGCTGCAATCGGCGAGCAAGCGAGCATTGCGCCGCTCAGAGCCTTATGGACGAAGCCGTTCATTATGCTATCGAAGCCGAAGACTTTGACCTGGCGCAAGCCCACTTGCGGCGTCACATTCGCAGTGTATTGCGTACAGGGGAGCTGGATACGCTGTTGCATTGGTTCAATCGGCTTCCCTCCGAACTGGCGTTGGATCCTATATTGTCCCTTCAATATGCCCAGACACTTGTCCGTGCGCAGCAACCGGAGCTAGCCGAGCGGGAATTGAAGAAGCTGGAGCAGCTTTGCGATTCCGGGGAGGTGTTGGAAGATCGGGAACAATTATGGAGTGGAATGTTATACGTTAGGTCGCTCCTGTTGTTTACAACCGGGGATTTGGGGAAGTGGTTTGAATTCATTGAGAGGATGGGGGGCAGGGCTCTGCCGACCGATCCGTCCTATTATAATTTCAACTATAATATTTCGGAGCCTCTGGTCAGAAGGACTACCGTGGGTCTGAAGGGAGCACTGTCGAACGTGACGGAATCGGTAGGCAACCAATTCACGCAGGTCCTCGAATCCCTCGGGTGGCAGCATTCGCTGCTGAACCTGTACGTGAAACAAGCGTTATGCGAAGGGTATTACGAATGGAACAGGCTGGATCGGTGCCGCGAGCTCCTGCAGTACATGGATAGAGCTCCCGCCAGCCGGTCCATTCCCGGATTGATGGTTCCACTCTGCTTGACGAGAGCCCGCCTACTCGCGGAGGATGGCCACATCCAGTCGGCCTTGGATGTAGTAGAGGAAACGTTACTCATTGCGGAGGAGAAATTTGATCCAATATGGGCTAGCTTTCTTCAGGCTTTCCGAATTCGTCTTCTGCTGCAGGACGGCCGGATTGGCGATGCCAAGAAAGAAATAGCCCGTCTTGGTTTGTCCGCCAAGGATAGGCCTACCTATTATCAAGAGTTTCAATATGTAACACTTGCGCGTTTTCTAGGCGCGATGCGAAAAGAAGGGGAAGCAATCCGTCTGTTGGAAGTGCTGCAGCCGCAATCCGAAAGGGAGCAGGTTCTGCCTAGTATGTTCGAAATCTCTTGCGTTCTGGCCTTGTTGAATCATCAACGGGGTCATCGCGCTGCAGCGATGAGGCATTTGGGCGACGCCCTTGTTATCGGGGAAAGAAACAGGTTTATTCGAAGCTTCCTCGACGAGGGAGCGCCGATGGCCGAATTGCTCAAGTCGTATCTCAAGCGCAATGACGAAGAGGATCGTCCCGCAGAGACAGAGGATTACGTCCGCAAGCTGCTGGGATGGTTTCCTGACACCACCCAAACGAAAGTTCTATCAGCTTCCGCGCGGAACGGGGTGCTGACCCCGACGGAAATCCGCATGCTAATGCTAATACGGCAAGGTGCAACCAATCAGCAGATGGCTGACGCTCTCTCCTTCTCCCAGGGTACCATAAGGGTATATCTTACCCGGGTCTACGAGAAGTTGGGCGTCTCCTCCCGGACGCAGGCACTCATCGCGACCCAGGAGTTAGATCTGATCGATTTATGAACACAGTCCCAACAGCTGCTCCGAGATCGGAGACGAAAGAAAACGGGACATCGAGATCAAGTGTTGACTCTGCATACTCAACATATCTGGTGTGCTGCAACAAAAATACAAAAACTACATCTCTGCCGTCTGCGTTTAAGGCAGCGATGCACTCTACCAGCTAAATAAGTTTCCTGCTGCCAAACAATGCTTTGAGCAATACTGTCACATCTCATCTATTCTTTGCGAACCATCAATAATAAGCTCTCCACATGAGTCGAGTTCAGTGACTCTACCTGTATACTTTTTAACATTGCTGCTTCTACATTCAACCTAACTCTCTGCTGTACCAGCATGCGCGGTACGGCTCTCCGTGCCATCTGAAACGGCAAGTTGACAAGATGAATTCGTCGAAACCGATAGAAATCAAATGCGTACTAAAAAGCAGAGAATACTATGTTGAGGAGTGCACGATGAAGACAATCGCAAAAAAGAAAATACGAACCACAGATGGAACCTTTGAATTCTCTCTCTCCGTTAAGGAGGCGCCAGCCATCATCCTGATCAATGGAGGAAGCGGCCCTATAGAGGGGTGGTACAAAGTATTTCATGAACTTGCCCAGGAAAATACCATTATGGCTTATAATCGTTTAGGGGTTGGGGGCAGCAGTAAACCGACAAGTCCTCAGCATGGAACTGCAATCGTCACTTCGTTGAAGCAATTGCTTGACGATATTGGGCTCCCTCCGCCTTATCTTCTTGTCGGTCATTCCCTAGGGGGATTGTATGCCAACTTATTTGCACGCAAATTCCCCCATCAGGTATCCGGCGTTGTCCTGCTGGAAGCCAGTCATCCGCAAGATCTGAAAATAAATGATACCCAACCTGTCTCAATTCGAATCCTCAACCGTGCTCTCAGCATTATTGATATCTTGTTTCCCTCGCGTCAGTGGAATGAGGTTCATTATGTTGAACAAACCGCCGCACAAATCGAACAGGCCGGCCCCTTCCCCGATAAACCTCTCTTGGTGGTGTCGGGTACCAAAAAACCTCCGTTCATGCCCGAACAAGCTTTTGAAATTCGGATGAACAACCAGTTAGACTTCGTGCAGCTAAGCAAGAAGAGCAAGCAGATCCGGGCTACCCGCAGCGGACACTTCCCGCAGTTGACGGAGCCGGATCTCGTGATCCAAGCTATTCAGGAATGTATTCATATGAAGTGAAGCTGCCAGAAAATTTAAGGGCACCCGTCTGGGTGCCCTTAGTTTGCTATAATTATTG
>JARBUQ010000351.1 GCA_029239545.1 Paenibacillus sp. | reverse complement strand
CGAAGGAAGCCGTCAATCCGATTGCGATTCAGATGGCAGCTGTTGTCACTACAACGCTACCTATTCTGCTTGTATATCCTTTTGTGCAAAAATATTTCTCTTCAGGTGTCCTGCTTGGCTCTGTGAAAGGCTAGTTAAGGAAGCTTAAGACAGCTTAAGAACGTTATTAGGGGATTACCTTAATATACAATTTATAAGAGGGAGTTGTAAAAACGATGGCAGGCACAAGAAAACTGAAGCTTGGAATCGGTCTTGCATTATGTTTATCGGTCATACTGGGGGGCTGTACAAGCGGGAACGGAGACGGGGATAAGGAAGCAGCGGCAAGTCCAACAACACCCACGGCTGAGCAAAAGGATACGAAGAACTATAAGGTCAAAATCTTCAATTCCGGCTTTGCGCTGGAGAAAGCTCATCCCTCCAAGGAGCAGGACCCGATCCGACAAATGATAGAGAAAAAGATGAATGTGGATCTGGATTTCACCCTTGCTCCAACGGATGCCTTCTCCAAGCTGAACATCATGATTGCAGGGGCGAATATCCCGGATTTGATCTGGACCACTCGCGCCGATGCGATCAAGCTGTACAACCAAGGGGTTGTTGCTCCGCTCGACGATGCGTTGAAAGGAACGCCCAACCTGATGAAGCTGTACGATGCTACGTGGTGGAAAGGCATGCAGTACAGCGGGAAAACGATAGGGGTGCCTTCCTACGATGACATCTCGGGTATTAATGGCTGGTGGATTCGCAATAACTGGCTGAAGAAATTGAATTTGAAAACGCCTACAACACCAGACGAGCTGCTTGAAGTGCTGCGTGCTTTTACGAACAACGACCCGGATGGCAACGGCAAAAAAGACACATATGGCACACTGCTGACAACTAACCGCGGCATGGATCAGCTCAGCTTGATGTATGGAATCCTGCCTACGTTCATGGAGTCCACCCAGCCTTACGTCAGTCTGGTGAACGGCAAGCTGTTATATGACAATGCCGATCCCCGAATGAAGGATGCGCTTGGATATTTGAACACTATCGTGAAGGAGAACCTGATCGATCCGGATTGGGTTACGCTGAACGACTCCACCAAATTCAAGGAGAGAATGTTCAAGGGCAAGGTTGGGTTCACGATTAATGACTGGAGAATCATGGAGCCGAACTATACGAAGCAAATGCAGGATATTGGCGGAGAAGTGCCGGAATGGGTGCAAATACCGCCTATGAAGGGACCACGCGGCGATCAGGCTCTGGAGCTGGAAGTGTTCCAGAAGAACATGTGGGTCATCTCCAAAGAAGCGGCTAAGGACGCAGGCAAGCTCAAACGGATCATGGAGCTGCTGGAATATTTCTACACAGACAAGGAAATTTATCCGTACCTGGCTTACGGGGTCAAAGATGTTCATTGGAAGCAGGAAGGCAGCACGATCACAACTACGGACGAGTTTTTTAATCCGGATAATTTCTGGATACGTCATTATGCATTCGTTAGAAAAGGCGATGATCCGAACTACTTCGGCATTAAGAACCCTAAAACGAACGACGCACAGAAGGTCAACCGCCAATATATTAAACCTAATCCGGTGTTCCCTTACTTGTCCCAGGATGCTGCAGATACGCTTTATACGGACAGAATCAAGTATGTGCAGGAGATGAATCTCAAGTTCCTTACAGGCAAAGAGCCTCTGAGCAAGTGGGAGGAGCATGTGAAAACGTTGGAAACGAAGTTTAAGCTAAGTGAGCTTATGGCGATCTACACGAAACAAGCGACGGAGCAAGGTTTGGTGAAATGATCAATCAGGTTCTTGCAGCGGCAACAACGAATCAGGGGGTGCAGAAGTGGTGAGAATGAAGACGGCTGGCGAGCTTCAGCACATTGCGGTCCGTATTATTGAAGCGTGCGGAGCGCCTCCAGCGGAAGCGGCGATGGTGGCTCACGAGTTGGTTGAAACTAATTTGTTAGGTCTGGACTCCCATGGGATTGTGCGAATTCCACAGTATGTGAACGAGGTTCTTATCGGTAAAATCAAACCCGGAGCTCCCGTTACGCTTGTGAAAGAAACGACGAATACCGCTGTGGTAGATTGCGGCTTTAACTTCGGTGCGGTAAGCGCGGGTCGCATGGTAGATATTGCTCTGGACAAAGCCCGAGATCATCAGATCGTATGTATTACAAGCAAGAGATCCCGGCATATCGGACGATTGGGTGCTTATGTTCAGAAAATAGCGGAGCACGGTATGATTGCTCTTGGTTTCGCCAATGGGTATAAAAGGGGCCACAGTGTGGCTCCTTGGGGAGGCAGGGAGGGGAGGCTCGCCACCAATCCTCTTGCTTATGCCGTCCCGACAAGCTCTGACCCAGTCGTGTTCGACATGTCCACATCGATGATTGCAGAAGGCAGGCTTCGCATTCTGAAGAACCGGGGTGAGCCGATTCCTCCAGGTCGGGTGTTGGACGCATCCGGAAATCCGACTACAGATCCTGATGCTTTTTATGGACCTCCGATGGGAACGATTCTGCCTTTTGGTTCCGAGCTAGGCTACAAAGGCTTTGGATTAGGGCTGCTGGTCGAAATTCTTGGAAGCACGCTGGTGGGGGAAGAGGTTTCGGATAACTCGGAGTATACGAATGGATTATGCTTAATCGTTATTAATCCTGAATCCTTTAGCGGCACGGCCCGCTTTACGGGTCTGATGGATCAGTTGAGCGATTATATGGGCTCTTGTCCGCCGGCACCAGGTCATGATGGGGTGAAGATGCCAGGGCAGCTTGATTTTGCGATGAAGCGGCAGCGATTGGTGGAGGGCATCCCGATTGAAGAGGAAACGTGGGCGTTGGTAGTCCAAGCCGCTGCCAAAGTAGACTGTGACATTTAATCGAGGTGTTATAGAGGGAATTGCGCGTGGTGATAGTTATTTCTATAATATAACTATGGATTACGAATCTATATAGCATGATGAAGGAGAATGTTGTAAATGAAACCGGAACAATCCAGCGTCATGCTGACACAAAGTGTTACACGCGCATTAGGCATCCTATCATGTTTCTCCAATGGCCAACCCGAGCTTCGTGTAATCGATTTTGCCAAAATGCTTAGCCTAACCCAGAGCAACGTATCCCGTCTGTTAGCTACGATGGTATCGCTCGGTTATGTCAGTAAAGACGAATCAACGGGTTACTATCGTTTAGGGAATGAGATTATCACTTTGGGCGGCATTGCGCTCAACCATTATGAAATCCGTAAGCAGGCTCTTCCTGAATTATATGAGACGGAGAAGAGGACGGGGTTTGACACGAACCTAGCGATATTGGATGGAGAAACGATCTTTTATTTGGCTCATGTCGACAGCTATGGATCACCCCGGATGTACACCTTCATAGGACGCCGCAACCCGCTTCACGGCACAGCTATCGGCAAAGTGTTATTAGCAGGCATGGAGGAAGCGGAAGCCGACGAGCTCTTGTCTGGCGAAGCGCTTGCAGCCTTCACAGACAAGACATTGACCGACAAGAGTATGCTGCTGAAGCAATTCGAGCAAATTCGGCGTCAGGGGTATGCGCTTGAAGAGGAGGAGCTGGCTTTGGGCAGAGCCTGTATGGCGGCTCCAATCAGGGGACGAAGCGGCAAGGTCGTAGCAGGCATGAGTATATCAGGCGCGGTATCGAAGATTAATCTGAAGGAACGTGAGCAGGAGCTTGCCACCATTCTTATTGAGATGGCTGATCGGGTATCGATGAAGATGGGGTTCGTCTCTGTCAGTTATTAACTCTTTATTCGCTTTACGTTCCGCCTGGAGACAACCGACGACATGCTTAAGCATATTTTGATAGACGTAGTGGTCCATGAGGAGAAGCTGCGGAGGCTGAGGGAAATTCCTGGAGTTCTTGTGGAAACGATAGAACCTGATGAGAGTGCGGCACGAGTTCTTCCTGCCGCGGTATTGCAAGGCAAACACGTCTTGTTCTGCATGTATCCGCCGGTGAATCATGAAGCATTGGATGCCTTGGAGTGGATTCAAGTAGCGTCGGCGGGATACGCTCAATTATTCCCGCTGGACTTGCCAGGAAGAGGAATTCGCGCAACGAACAGCCGCGGCAATGTTGATGTACCGATTGCGGAGTGGAATATGGCGATGATCGTTAATCTGTCGCGCGATATGAAACGCATGGTCGTCAATCAGGAGCAGAAGGTATGGGAGAAACAGCCGAGATTCTCGAATGAGATTCGTGGGAGGACAGTCGGAATCTGGGGATATGGCTGTATTGGGCGGGAAACAGCAAGACTGGCGAAGGCTTATAGTATGAAGGTGCATGTAATGGACCGATTCGTCTATAATCGCTCGAATGGTCCGCTTCTGTACACGATTCCAGGCATAGGTGATCCTGACGGCTTGCTCCCTGACAAGGTGTTCCAGCCAGGACAGGAGGAAGCCTTCCTGGGTGAGCTCGATTATTTAATTCTAACTCTTCCGTTGACGGAATCCAGCAGAGGGATCATCGGGGAGAGGGAACTGCGTATGCTCCCGGATCATGCATTCGTGCTGAATCCGGCGCGTGGGCCTCTGATCCAGGAGCAGGCTCTGCTGCAAGCCTTGGATGAAGGCTGGATTGCCGGGGCGGCCCTAGACACGCACTATTATTATCCGATGCCAGCCGGACATCCGTTATGGAATTATCCCAATGTGATTATGACTCCCCATATTTCCGGGTCTCCCATGGGGCCGCATTTTCGTGAGCGGTTATGGGAGATGTTCATAGCGAATGTGGAGAGATACGTCGGCGGGGAACCGCTGTTCAACGAGCTTAACGCAGAGCAGTTGAGGGGACAGTAGGCTGAATGCTGAAGCACCCGCGCAATCTTCTCTAATAGTAAGCACCCGCCTCTTATGCTCTCACAACTCGGGTACGTACGATCATATCGTATAATGCTCTTTTTTCCCGCGAGAAAATAGCTGTGAGGATGAAAGTGAAGATTGAGCCGTACACAAGGACGCCTATCATAATTGTTCCAACAGGAACGGGCTGTTCGCCGAGTGCAGTCAGACGGTGAATAAGAAAGTGGGAAAGCTCCCAAGGGGTAAATTTGATCACAGTTCTGACTAGGGAATGGGGAACAGATAGCGGCTGACCCGACTGGGCGACCACGCGGATGTTGAGCTTTCTTTTCCCAAAGGACTGACCGCCAAGTCTGCAATCCATGATCACAAAATACAGCGTAATAGGCAGCGTCACGATCAGAAAGCCATATAACTGGGATAAAATCGGAGAATGCGTGAATAGCTGTTGAATTTGTGGAAATATGAATACACTGATCACAACAACTAGTCCCAAATAAAGCAGGATGAGCATATAGTCCAGTAGAAATGCTTTAAGACGTTGAATAAAAGTTGCTGCCACAATGAATCCCTTCTTTCGTTTCTGGCCTTATTCCATATCGTACCACATTAAGCTGCCATCCGGGCTTGCGGATAAAAGCATTCTTGAGGCAGACGGGCGTACGAAAGAATCGGAAGGCATAGAAGATCGGAAGAG
>JARBUQ010000350.1 GCA_029239545.1 Paenibacillus sp. | reverse complement strand
GCGACATGACGAATCCAGCTCACCAGATTAATGATCATCAGTATAATCATGCCGGCTGCAAATGCTACGATTGCTGGGAAAAGTCCAACTATACTGGCTCCCAGACCTAACCCTAAGATAGGGACTGCTACTCCAAGGTACGTAATCACGTAAAAAGCTGATACGGTGTCCCCGCGGGTAGAATCAGTTACACGTTCATTCAGATATGCCAGGCTTCCGGAATAAGCCGGACCGTGTCCAACACCGATTAGAATAACACTCCCTAGCAAGAGAAGCTTTGATTTCAACAACAGAGCACAGGTCAGTCCAATTAGACCGAAACTCATAAATACAAATCCCAAAGAGACGGTCGTGAGAATGGTTTTGCGGTTAAATGCAAGCTGGCTTGTGGTGGAGCAGCACAAAACGAGTGTGATTGCTGCCCCTGCCATCCAAAGAGATGATACGTCAATCAATTGCTGAAAATAAGAGGGAATGATAGACATCACAAGGCTCATGACAGCCCAAGATATAAATGAAGTAGAGGATGCAAGAATAAAAGGCGACCGAATCGCATACGGAACATATGGACGATGTAATCGGATTTTATCGAGCGACAGTGTCCTCTTCTCATTCAGATATAAGAGCCCGACTATACAAGGCAGAGAAAATATTGCGTGAAGAGAGTAAGACAGTTGCGTTGGAAAAGGACCATACTGTCCCAACAAGCCCGAGTATACAGGAGCGAGCGCGTTCCCTAAAGTGACGGCAGCAGCAGCTACCAAGGCTGCTTTGTGGCGGTTGCGGGTTTCATCGAGTTCTGTTAAAGCTGCTACTGCGACTCCATTCAGCATGCCTACAGAAACACCTTGGAGCATGCGGGACAGCAATAACAGTCCAGGGCTTGCGGCGAAGGCAAAGCTAATGGAACCAAGAAATGCGAATAATACTCCAATTACTAGAAAAGCCCTTCTGCCAATCCGATCTGATAGCTGCCCGGCAATTACTATTGTTGGAATGACGATAATAGCGTAAGCCGCGAAGAGAAGTGTGATGAATGCCGGGGATAAGCCCCACTGCGTCCTGTACAAGGAGTATAGCGGTGATGGGATGTTGGTCCCGAATAAGGTAATGAACAGACCGTAGGCTACCAACCAAAATGCCGTCAACCTGCTGGAAAGGATGCTTTGCTTTAATTGTATATGTTTCATAGTGAGGAGTGCTTGAGTAGCTCTCCAGTATCTGGAGTGGTCCGCCAAGGAGTGACGAATATCTGCTCTTACCTGTATTACATCGAGGAGCGAAGATAATTGCTCAACCATTGCTTCGATTTTGTACTTATCGATGGATGTAATAATTCTGATTCGAGCGTATGCGGGCTCTTTGAATGCACGGACTTGTAATCGGTCAATATTGTAGCCGGAGCGTCCGAATAAATCAGATACTCTAGCAAGAACACCGGGGGTGTTGTTGACCAGTACGGAAATGGAATGTATGTACACGTTCATGAATCTCTCTCCTTTCATCAGCCAGATTATGATCTGGAAGATGTCTTTTATAATCTAAGCTATCCATGTTGCGTGTTCAACAGGTCAAACTAAAGGTTTACTGTGGAAGTCTTATCCTCCCTTCCTTAATTTACAAATTTTAAGCTTATATTAAGTTTTGTTCTTTATAATAGATACGATCTGTAAAGCAGGCAGAAAGGATGAAGTAGCTATGCTGCGAATATATAACTTGGGCAGGCAGCTAATGCATCGTGCCCAAAGCTCCAGACTTGGCTTAACAGCGATTAAAATCAGCGTAATTCTCATTGCTGCGTTGTTTCTGACCGTGGGCATTGAACACATTCAACGAGGCTCATTCGGCAATGTTGTCAACTGGGCTAATTCATTCCCACCCTCATTTTATATGAATGCATTTATAATATGTCTTGTATTGCTGCTGCTCAGCTCATTAGTCGGTTCCATTCTTGCAGGGGTTTCAATCTCAACTCTGCTGCTTCTTCTTGCGGCCTTGGTCAGCCGGTACAAATCCCGCTTACTAGGGGAGCCCTTAATGCCATGGGATTTATTGTTGAACAAAGAAGCTATGAACATCGTGCCCCGGTTTCTGGAGCCATCAATGTATTATCAGATCGGACTCATCGTGGCAATTTCCTTGGCTTGGTTCGGTCTGCGCCTGCTGCTGCCGCGCCTATCCATAAAACCGCGAAACAGAGTCGTACTCGGAGTCCTCTCGTCCTTCATGCTCGTATCCCTTACATACCAGCCAGCCTGGACCGGCAATGTTGCAGAGCGACTCGGTATTCCGGATATTAACTGGAATCCTTCGCAAAATTATGATGTAAACGGCGCTATGCTGGCTTTTGCTATGAACGTGAAGAAAACGATCATCGCTAAGCCGAGCGGATACGATCAAAACCAGATTGACACGATTGCAGCAGGCCTCGCTAGTCCGACTACAGAAGGTAGAAACGTTCAAGGTGAAGCAAAACCCAACGTTATTTTTATTATGAGCGAATCCTTGTGGGACCCGACGCTTCTACCGGATATCAGCTTCAGCGAGGACCCGTTGTCCACACTGCGTGAGCTTCAACAAACAGCTGTATCCTCTACATTGTTATCGCCGCAATTCGGAGGAGGAACGAGCAATGTAGAATTCGAAGTATTGACAGGGCTCTCCATGAGCCAGTTACCCGCGGGATCAAATGCGTACCAGCAATATATTGGCCGCCCGATCCCTAGTTTGGCCAGTTACTTCTCAGATTTAGGCTACAAATCGATGGCGATCCATTCCTACGAGGGCTGGTTCTGGAATCGGGTTCAAGTGTATCCGCTGCTTGGCTTTCAGAGCTTCATGAGCAAGGAGTTTTTTGTGAATCCCGAATACAAAGGCGGATTTATTGCCGACGATGAAGTCGCGCGATCGATTATTCGACAGGTGGAGCAAACGGAGGAGCCCGTGTTTCTATATGCGGTTACGATGCAGAATCACAGCCCTTACGAAACATCACGGTATTATGATTACCCTATTGATATCCAGGGCAACCTCACATCCGATGCCAGAGACCTACTTAACACGTATGTGCGGGGGGTTCAGGATGCCGATCAAAGCCTCAAGCTGTTGATCGATTATTTTTCTGCAGCGGAGGAGCCCACATACATTGTCTTTTTTGGCGACCATCTGCCTACGCTTGGTTATGAATACGATGTATATTTTCAGGGCGGCCTTATTCAATCCCGAAATTCTGCGGAGTGGTCACTGGAAGAGATGTTGAGTATGCACAGCACGCCCTTGATTATATGGTCGAATGTTCCCTCAGAGATGAAAATACCGCCTGTACTAAGCTCCTCGTCTCTCGGTGCATATATGTTGGACATGCTCCAGTTCGAGAAGCCTGCTTTTTGGGCAGCGAATGAAGAACTAAACAGACAACTGCCGGGGATGATCAACGGATTGGCCGTCGACTCTGAGAGGAACTTGTATGCAGGCGTGCCGCCCTCATTGTTAAGCGAAGTGGACCGCTATTCCAAGCTTCAGTATGATCTGTTGTTCGGCAAGCAGTTCTTCATGCAAACGACTGATCCGTTGTTTCAGGTTCGTTATCCAGTCGAGAATTACAACAAAGAGCTGACCCATGTGGAGCTGCGTGAAGTGGAGAACAGCGAGGCTTTTTCCAACTTTTTGCGGATGACTCTGAAAGGCGTTAATTTCTATGATGAAATCCACGTCTTGATCAATGGCAAAAAAGTGAAACCCTTGAAGCTGGACGATGAAACACTGGAACTTGATATTCCAAACGGATTACTCAAGGATCAGAAGAAACTGAGCATACAGCTGCAGCAGCTTGACTCGAGAAATATTGTATTGTCTGAATCCAATGTGATTACTTTTGAGGCTAGCTGGTAGAGGAAAAGTGATTGGGAGAGAAGCTACGATGAAATTGCATCGGTGTAGGATATCCGTCAATATTGTTCAAGTTCACCTTTTTTTGGGTCAAATCGAAGCTGAGGGAAGCAATCGGAAAGTGTGGGGAGGGATGAAATATAAGACATCTTTTGACATGTGTTCGGTGTGCTGACCCTTTGATGTAAATGTCTGGATGTTCGAGTGTGGATATATGATTTACCGTCGAGGAACTGGGTTAAAAGTTTGCTGCTCACGCTTCTGCAGTTGGCCTTGGTTGCGTATATCCCTCAACAGGTTCTCCTGGCAGCCGACGGCCTGGCGACCCCCTCTGCGTTTAACGGCAGCCTGCTTGTTGACAATGCCGCCAAAACGGAGAAGAGGCAAAAAAAACGCTGCAAGGGCAATGGGAATTTCTTTGGAAGAGCTCGCTCAAACCAGTGTATTGGCTGCTAGTCGATTTTTCGTTGGCCCACATTACGGCGGTTCCTTCTTCATGGGAGGAGTACGGTTCGGCACGTACGGCTGCTGCTGCACGTTCCCGAATCTGACGTCGGCAAAGGCAGCGCTGTTTATCCGCTCCATCGGGAGCGCTTACCGGCTATGGATCGACGGTGAGGAGAAGGACGGCCGAGCATGGCTGCAGAACAGCCGCAGGTGCATATCCATCTTGTGTTTTTTCAGCCCCGTGAACGAACGGTGGAGCTCGTGAGGCAAGTATCCAACTATTCGTTTCGCGAAGGTGGAATTAATCGAGATATTGTGTATGGAGATATGAACACACTGATCCCGTGAATACTGAAAGAACCGCTCTTCAATATTTTGTCATTGGGTGGTTTCTTATGATTGGGCTGTGCTATCTGGATCATTAAGGTATGCGCAAAAAAGATACGGCCAAGCTGTGGGTCGGTATGCTCACTCTGGGTTTCCGAGCGGACATTGTATACTAACCGGCTACGTCCACACTGCTGCTGCATATCGAAAGCTGGGAAACTGTTGGTGAAGCTTGAATATATGAGAGAGTTTTGCAGTTTTCTCGTCGTCATTTTTTTGATGAAGCGGTTTTTCCCCATGAAACTAAGACGTTGATGGTGCGCAGTTTTTGTTGGTTGTACTGACATCAGTGCGCATATGTACGGAGTCTATGCTGTTGTAATCCGTTTTGAGGACGGTCATCCTGATTTACTTTTTGTTTTATGTCGAGGTGCGGGCTTACATGCGCAAACGGGAAGGCATGCTGATCCATTTATTCGCGCTGGCTGTCATCGTCGTGGTGCTGGCAAACGACACGTTGTATTATTAAAGTTTGCCGATACGGTGGAAGTGCTCGGATACAGCGTCATCCCTATTTTGGCCCAGGCGATTATTGTATCGTATCGTTATACCCGGCTATCGCTCCGCAACAACATGCTCATGGAGCAGATGATTGAACGACGAGTTGGAGCACAAGGTGGTTCAGCGGACGAAAAGCTTGCGCGAATCAAACGAAAGACGGACGAAGATGCTGCTCAAACAGACGTATTTGCTATTAATGCTCAGAGGTAAGTCTGAAGCGAATCATTCTGAGCTGATCAGGCAACTTCTGAACAATACGGGGTATATGAGTCTGCTTGTCGATGATCTGTTTGAACTGTCCAAGCTGTAATCGA
>JARBUQ010000349.1 GCA_029239545.1 Paenibacillus sp. | reverse complement strand
GACTCTATAAAATCGGCAATGCCTGCTGTGGTATCATGGGGCTTCCATTGGGTCGGATACGCTATAGAAGTAGTCAACCGTCGAATGCTGGACATGAAAGCCACGAATACAGGCGCCCCCGGCTTCGTCACACGAAACAGCTCTTGAATCGCTTTAATGCGATCCTGCTCAGCTTGCAGATGATACATTGGTCCTAACAGCAGAGCGGCGTCGAAGTTCTCATCCTCCAAGTGCGACAGGTTGCAGGCATCAGCCGTATAAAAACCGCGAAACCGCTGCTCCAGCTGCAGCTCCTGAGCTTTGAGCTTAGCTTGCTCCACCAATCGCGGAGTCAGATCAGTCAGTGTCATTTCATATCCAAGCTCCGCCAGCATCATAGAATATTTTCCGGGGCCAGCACCGTTATCCAGAACTTGACCGCCTGAAGGTAAATGGTTGCGAATATAGTGGGAGTTAACAATAAATTCGATCGGCTCCCGATCAAGACGACCCCATTCGTCGAATTGACTGTAATATCTGATGATAGCCTCCATCCTGTCCCCTGCCTCCTTTTCAAATCAAACCCTTGCCTGCTGCAAAACATCGGTTATCCCCAGCTCTATCCACATCTTAACATGGGTCTATTGCAAGGTTCCGTCCGCTATACACTCCATCAGCAGCCAAACATCCCCATTATCCACAGGACCGCATGAAAAACATATCCCATTTTCAAAAACCCTCACAAACCCTTCATACATAAAAGGATCGATAAAGATATCCACACTATCCACAGGGCCTGTGGATATCTTTATCCACATTGGAATACGTTTTCTGGAGCCTCCGATTCAACTCCGCTGCCTTTAACTATTCGCACAAGTGCATTACTGGTACTCTTCTAGCTCACAATAGCCCTCGCCGCCTGATTGCAGGCAGATAGACACGCTTTGACGACCGCCATAACAACATCCTGATCCATCGCTGACCCCCGGTAAGGCCGCCCATCCACAGCCAGCTCGACCGCCGCTTCCGCCTTGGCTCGCTCTCCGTGCGACATCGATTGCAGCTCCAAATCCAGAAACTCCAGCTCGAATGGCATCGACGCTTTGATACATTGAATCAGTGCTTCTACCGTACCATCCGCGGTTGCGGAGAAAGCTTGCTCGCTTCCCAGGATGTGATCCACGATTGTAATGGATGCAACCTTGTTCTTCAAGCTGCTCGTAATGACCTGTACATCCTCCATCGTGAACCGCTCCAACGTCTGATTAATCGTGCTCCCTACCAGACGAATCAGCTCATCATCAGTCACATGCTTCTGTTCATCCGCCTTATCCTTGAATTGGGTGAACAGCTCTTCAAGCTGACCGTCCGCTAGCGTAATTCCGAATTCTGCAACACGGTGCTGGATCGCATGACGGCCCGAGTGCTTGCCAAGAATTATCATATTGCGAGGAATCCCAAGCGCTTCCGGATCCATGATCTCGAATGTATTGCGGTTCTTGAGCAGTCCATCCTGATGGATGCCCGACTCATGCTGGAAGGCGTTACGTCCGACAATCGGTTTATTATAAGCAATCGGAAAATGCATCGCCCGGCTAACCGCACGCGAGGTTTCGTATAGCTCCGGCAAAATAATACCGGTCTCCACACCAAGGATTTCCTTGCGTGTCTCAATTGCCATTACAAGCTCCTCCAAGGAACAATTGCCTGCTCGCTCTCCTACCCCATTGATCGTCACCTCGACTTGTGACACTCCTGCCTGGATCGCTGCAATACTGTTGGCTACCGCCATACCCAGATCGTTGTGGCAATGTGCGCTGTATGCTACACTTTCGCCGCCTCTAACGTTCTCCCTCACTCTTCGGAACATTCTTCCATATTCATCTGGCAGCGAATACCCCATCGTATCGGGAATATTGATGATGGTGGCTCCTTCAGCAATCACGGCCTCCACCAGCTCGAACAGGAATTCTTCACCGGTACGTGAAGCATCCATAGGCGAGAATTCGATGCGATCTACGAACTGCTTGGCATAAGCAACCATTTCTCTGGCCATCTTCACAACCTGGTCCTGCGACTTGCGCAGTTGGAACTGCAGCAGTATCTGGGAAGCAGAGATGAACAGATGCAGCCTGCGATTAGCAGCATCCTGAGTGGCTTGCACGGCTGCATCAATATCATGCCGCAGCGCTCGTGCGAAGCCAACAATCTCCACCCCCTGAATTTCTCTGGAAATTTGCTGCACTGCAGCAAAATCACCAGGACTTGAGATGGGGAAGCCCGGTTCAATCGCATCTACTCCAAGCTTGGCAAGCTGGCGAGCCAGTACAATCTTTTCTTCCGGATGAAGCGAGGCTCCCGGAGACTGCTCTCCATCTCTCAAGGTTGTATCAAAAATGGTGATTTTCCGGCGGCTATTAGGTGTATGGATGTTCATATTCATGTGTGTTTCCTCCTAAGGGTTAATGGAATCGTAATACTGACTGGCATGCGGAGACAGCAAGAAGCCTGCCGTCTCTTGGTGTAAGAGACGACAGGCTTCTGTCGCGGTACCACTCTTGTTGGCCTGGAATGCTGTTCCCGACCCGCTCAATGCGCCTCAAGCTCTGCTGATGCTGCAGGCTATGTGACGCTACCCGTTAACGAGGGTTAACCGTGCAACCTTCAAGCAGCCCGCTCATCCAGCGGTCTACAGTTCAGTTTGCCTGCTCCCGGGTGAGTTCAGGGTTTCATCCTTGCCGCGTCGCACCGACCCGCAGCTCTCTGAGAAGGAATCATACTTCCCTTACTAGTCCCGTTCCTTGCATTTGTATCGTATTGTTATTGTATAAGAATAGAAAAAGCCCGTCGTCTCAATCAAGAGACGACGGGCTGTGCTGTCGCGGTACCACTCTTGTTGGTTCGGCATCATATGCCCGAACCCACTTAGGTCGTGCGTTAGTCAGGATGGAATGGGTCTGCTTCTTGCTCCCTTCACTCCTGCGCACTACACCCGATCACGGAGGTCAACCGTCTGAATGTACCCTTCCTTCCGAATAGGGAAGTGAAGTTCCAATCTGCCGCTCCCGGGCGAGCTTCTGGCTTGCTTCGACTGCGTTGCACCAACCCGCAGCTCTCTGTGACGAAACAACGGCCTTACTGATCCCGTTCCTTGCGTTTGTTTATAAAATATAAATATTGTTATGAATTATAGTATGCCACTACCTACGTTGTCAATACCCTGAAATCACTACTATTCTTGTACAAAGCGTACGTATCAGCCAAGTCCGGTAGTATGTTAGAATGATGGAAACGTAATCCCTTCTGAGACAGGAAGCATAAATATGAAGAAAAACCAAAACCAGTATTTATACATTCAATTGGCTGAAACACTCCGGGATCAAATAAAATCCGGAGCAATCCAAACTGGACAATTTCTGCCCTCAGAGAACGAACTGTCTCGACAATTCGGAATAAGCCGAATCTCTGTCAGAAAAGCTCTCGAGTTGCTTGTGCAAGAAGGCTTAGTCGTGCGTAAAATGGGTCAGGGAACTTTGGTTTGTTTAGACCCCCCCGAGACTGACTCTACGAAATCCAGAACCTTGCGCGTCGCATCTGCCTCTCCCTCCCACTTTGCTAACATTTGTTTCTCCTGGCTGGCCAAGGAGTTCGAGAAAGAGGTTCCGGGAGTCAAGGTGGCTCTGCTTAATTTTCCCTCCAACCAATTCTGGGAGTCGGTGCAGGATTCCAGATTAATGGGCATTGTCCCGGAAATCTTAGTGGTCTCTGATTGGCTGTTCACAGAAGTGGAAGACTACGAGGAATTCGAGGATCTGCATCAGTCTGTTCGGATAACGGGTAATTTCTTCTACCCTAAGCTGCTGCATGCTTTTCGCCGTGATAATGTGCTGCGCGGCATACCGGTTACTTTCAGCTCGGTCTTTATGGTATATAATCCGCAGTTATTCGAACGTCAGAGCATGGCCGTTCCCGATTCAAGCTGGACGCTGGATCAATTGTTAGCAGCTGCCAAGCAGCTCACCCTTGACACCAATGGCGATGGGATTATTGACCAGTACGGGTTTGGAATTTCCCCCAGCCATATTCGCTGGCCCGTCATCGCCCTTCAGAATGGAGTGGATTTCTCACAACTTCACCATTCTCCCGATCAGCTTAGGGCTTCTTTAGAGCTGTTCCATCAGCTTCTGTATTTGGACCGGAGTGCTATATTGCATGCTTTTAATATGAATCAAGTGGGCCAGGATCCTTTTCTCAATGAGAAGGTTGCCATGATGTTCACCACTATGCTGGAAATCGCTTATTGGAGGAATTCGGGCATTACTTTTCAACCTGAGGCCGTTCCTGTCCGCTTCGGACCTAATATATCTTCCTTGCTCGTGGCTAACGGCTTGATGGTCCCATCCGATTGTGATGAGCCCGAGCTTGCGCATGCCTTCATTGAGTTCATTATTCGTCCGGATATCCAGGAGAATATGTTGAAGCAGTTCGGGTTCTTGTCTGTGCTGAAGCCCATCAATGACCAACTGCTGGATCGGAACTTCCTTGAAGCCGCCAATATGCTCGATAATCAGCTCGGCGACTCCCATTTCGGCTATAATATTTTTCCCGAATACGAGCAACTGATAGAGCTTAGCAAGACACTGGCTATGTTCTGGAACGGGCTGGATTCTGTCTCTCAAACTATCGAGAAGCTCGCAGCCATGTTCGCAAATCGCAATGTGAAGTGAGTGTTTGGTGGTAGAGGAGTGCTTGTAGAGCGGGATTAGCGAGGTTGCTTATTGGTTTTTTGAGCTCGGCTGGATTCTCTAGCAAGACATCAAGGAACTGCAGAACCTACATCAGAGATTTATTAAAAAAGGCCGAATATGATAGAATTAAAGGCAGGAAACGCAGTTATTTTGAAGAAATGCCTCAATTCCAGAAAATTAACTGCAGCTTTTGCAGGTAAAAGGTGAAGGGAGCTTCTTTCTTCTCTAAATGAATGGGTGCGTAAAGGAGTTCACTGTTCCTGCCCCAGGCCAACTGATCTCAATAGATCATGAGCAGTAACGGGTTTTCTCGTTATTCTGCTCGTTTGTCTCGACTGGAAATAGACAACACAGAAAGGACCGAACGGATTGGTTATCCGTTCGGTCCTTTCTGTTTAAATAGACTAAGTTACGTTACTCCTTAGGTCCCCCCAAAATATTGGTGGTTTACCGCAATTATTTCAGTCTTTTCCCTAATTGTAGAATAAGTGATAGGATCAGCCTTCGAAACGGCGGGAGTTGCTCGATTATTTCGAGTAACTTGACCCTCGGAGAGCCCGAACAACGGGAGTTGCTCGATTATTTCGAGTAACTTGACCCTCGGTGGGCCCGAACGGCGGGAGTTGCTCGATTATTTCGAGTAACTCGGCCTTCGGAGAGCCCGAACGGCGGGAGTTGCTCGATTATTTCGAGTAACTCGGCCTTCGGTGGGCCCGAACGGTGGGAGTTGCTCGATTATTTCGAGTAACTTGGCCCTCGGAGGGCCCGAACGGCGGGAGTTGCTCGATTATTTCGAGTAACTTGACCCTCGGAGGGCCCGAACGGTGGGAGTT
>JARBUQ010000348.1 GCA_029239545.1 Paenibacillus sp. | reverse complement strand
GCGATGCGTTATACTGAGGCTCGGTTGTCAGCTATCGCTATGGAACTTTTGCGGGATATTGAGAAACGCACCGTAACATTTAAGGACAATTTTGACAATACAGCCAAAGAACCTGTTGTGCTTCCATCCCGCTATCCGAATTTACTGGTGAATGGCGTGAGTGGGATCAGCTCCGGCTTTGCAACGGAGATCCCCAGTCATAATCTTCGCGAGGTCATTGATACATGCGTGGCACTGATCGACAAGCCTGACATGCCGCTTGAGGAGCTCATGACCGTACTCAAAGGTCCGGATTTCCCGACAGGCGGTATTATTATGGGCGAGGAAGGAATACGCGAAGCTTACCGTACTGGCAAAGGCCGTATTTATATACGCTCCAAAACTTCGATTGAAGAGATGAAAGGTTCACGTCAACAAATCGTTATTACCGAGATTCCGTATCAAGTGGTGAAATCCAAGCTGGTTACAGCGATGGAGAACATCCGTCTGGAGAAGAAGGTCGAAGGAATCGCTGAGGTTCGCGATGAGAGCGGACGGAATGGACTTCGTATCGTCGTTGAACTGAAGAAGGAAGCCGATGCGAACGGGATTCTGGCTTATTTGCTGAAAAAAACCGATTTGCAGGTCACCTATAATTTCAACATGGTCGCTATTGTTAACAAAACCCCGATGCAGCTTGGAATCAAGCCTATGCTCGAAGCTTACATCGAGCACCAGAAGGAGATCGTAACACTTCGGTCGCAATATGACCTCGACAAGGCGGAGGATCGCGCTCATATTCTGCAAGGCTTAGCCAAGGCGCTTAATATTCTGGATGAAATCATTGCAACCATAAAAGCTTCGAAGAACCGTCAGGATGCGCAGAATAATCTCGTATCTTTGTTCGGCTTCACTGAACGCCAAGCGGATGCCATCCTGATCCTCCAACTATACCGATTAACGAACCTTGAGATTCATTCGATTGAGAAGGAATTGAAGGAGGTTCAGAAGACGATCTCCCATCTGCGATCTATTCTGGAAAGCAACAAGAAGCTTATGGGTGTCATTAAGCAAGAGATGACCGAGATTCGTGAGAAGTTCGGCATCAATCGCCGCTCGGAGCTGCAGGGAGAGGTTGAAGAGCTGAAGGTTAATCTGGAAGTGATGGTGACTCCTGAAGATGTTCTGGTTACACTCACACACGAGGGGTATCTGAAGTGGACAAGCCTGTTATCCTTCAATCGTTCTGGCGGTGAGCTGGAGACCATCGGGTTGAAGGACAAGGATTATGTCCGATATTGGCTGGAAGTGAATACGATCGAGAATCTAGTCATATTCACCCAGAAGGGCTTGTCCTTCGTGCTCCCGGTTCATCAGGTTCCGGAGTACAAGTGGAAGGAGAACGGGACCGCGATTGTCAATGTTCTGCCTATCGCCAAGGAAGACCGGATCGTTCAAGTGATCCCGCTTAAGGATTTCGAAGACCCGGCCAAACACTTCGTGTTCGTGACGAAGCGAGGGCAGGTCAAAAGAACGGAGATCAAGGAATATAACACGAGCCGTTCGGGCGGGATTACAGCTATTAAGCTGGCTGAGCTGGATGAAGTATTACATGTGCGAATTAGCGATAATACGAAGGATTTATTCCTCGTCACCAAGAACGGGATAAGCATACGCTTCCGGGAGATGGAAGTAAATCCGATGGGACGTGCTGCAGGCGGCGTCCGTGGCATTCAACTGCGTGATGATGATGAGATCATTGCTGTCGAGTGGGTAGAAGGAGAAGAGGGCGAGATCCTGGTCATTTCCGATATGGGATACGCCAAGAGCTCCTTATTGCTGGATTATCCCGTTCAAGGCAGGGGAGGCAAGGGAATCGTCACCTTTGAATTCAAGGAAGGCAAGCGAGTCCGTCCTAACGGCTCTCAATTGGTCAAAGCTTTCTTCGTGAAACATGCCTTGCAGTTAAGCGCCATTCTTAAGAGTGGTGAGCAGGTTACCTTCTCATCCGAGCAAGCTCCAATCGAGGAGCGCAAATCGTCCGGTAAAGCAGTAGTCGCGGTTGCGAAGACAGACCAGATCGTGGTCGTGCTGAAAAGGGGCGTCGTGAGTTAAGTAACGTGTGATAGATCCCAGGGGCTCTAGGTTAACGGGCTTGGCTCTATTAGTCATACGACTCATAGGGCGGATCCAGCTTTTCAATCAGATTAAGAAACAATTCCATGACGGCCCACACTGGCATAGGCTCATCCAGCTTATTCAGCCACTGTGGGTCTTTTATTATTCCTTCGGTTAAAGCCTTCCGTACAATTTCCAGTTTGCCTGCTTGATCCATCTGAATCCACTCCTTCGTGAAATTGCTTCATTCGTCATTATATTTGCTCTGCTTATGCAATATATGTAAAAGCCTAGCGAAATGTTATTCATCGGCTCGATTTATAGAATAAAATATTAACGGGATTAACCTTTTATCCGACATTCAGTACTGATATAATGAATATATAAGTAAGTAATCGATCGGGAGGGATTAGGATGCATTCAACTGAGTTTGCAAAATTATGGAGTAAGATAAGTAAGGACTTGAAGCTGCATATGGAGACGGAGCTTGCACCTGGATTAACGGAAGGTCAGCTTCATGTGTTGGAGGTATTGCAGGAATCGGAGAAGCAAGGGACGGGAAGGATGAAACCTTCCGATCTGTTGGAGCATCTGCATACGACACCAGCCGCTATTACGACATTGCTGGACCGGATGGAGAAGAATGAACTGATTGTCAGAGAACGAGACGCGAAGGATAGACGCATCGTGTGGATTATCCCTACTGAGCGCGGACTGACGGAACATGAACGAGGCTTGCATGTGCGTAACACCTTTATCGACGCACAACTGGATCGCATTTCCTCCCACAATCAGCAGATGCTTGTTTTTTTGTTAGGTAAGGTAGCTAACTGAATGAACAGAATCTCAACCACAAAAAACCTATGGAGCAGCTTGCTCCATAGGTTTTACTTATTTGCATGTAATTAAACAGCTTCCCAGCGGCCCAGTATTCCAGCAGGCATAATTAGCTTGGATGCTGTGATTGGCAAGCCAATCTCTCCGCAAGTAATTTGTCCGCCGAGCTGATTGCCGAGAGACATGCTAAGAAGATTATGCAGGACGGTAGGGGATAATCCGGTTGTGTATGAATTAATTAAGACGAACAATGGGTTGTCAGACAAGATCTTCGTGCAGAACTGAACAAAAGGAAATAGATCCTCTTCCAGCTTCCAAGTTTCTCCGTTAGGTCCTCTACCGTAGGAGGGAGGGTCCATAATGATTGCATCATACTTGTTGCCTCTGCGCTCCTCACGCTGTACGAACTTGAATACATCATCCGTAATGAATCGAACAGGCTTGTCCCCTAATCCGGACAATTGCAAGTTTTCTTTGGCCCATTGCACAACACCTTTGGATGCATCGACATGACATACTTCAGCACCGGCTGAAGCACAAGCAACAGATGCTCCACCAGTATAGGCGAATAAGTTCAATACTTTGATCGGCCGGTTCGCTTGGCGAATCTTCTCGATCATCCAGCTCCAATTAGCCGCTTGTTCAGGGAATAATCCGGTGTGCTTGAAGCCGGTCGGTTTAATATAAAAGGACAGCTTGTCATAAGAGACTACCCATCGGTCTGGCAATTGACGTTTCATATCCCATTG
Organism: Paenibacillus sp.; assembly: GCA_029239545.1. Taxonomy (GTDB): domain Bacteria; phylum Bacillota; class Bacilli; order Paenibacillales; family NBRC-103111; genus Paenibacillus_AA. Next base: position 1,917 of record JARBUQ010000348.1, on the reverse strand, counting down.
ACCGCCGCCTGCACTGCTTCTATGGTAATGCGCATCCGCTTGCTGCCATATTGCGGTTTCTTTGGCGAGGGGCCATATAATCAAAGGATCCGGACGACGTAATAAGACATCCCCCCAACGCTCAAGCTTCTCTCCGCTGCCTGTATCCAGAAGCTCATACTGTTTCCAATCGTTTGCTACGAACATGGACGAACCTTCCTTCTCTTGATATCCTTTCTATTCTACAACATCCGACTAACCAATATCCACTTGAGTGTTGTAAATTTGTTTGTACGACTTTCAAGTAAAATAACTCAATACGCGCATACTATTGGTATCTCTTTCTATGGAGGTCTCATGCGCGGACGTATCTTATTAATTGAAGATGAAGAAAAAATAGCCAGAGTGCTGGAGCTGGAGCTTCAGCATGAACAATACGAAACGGTTCGCAGCTCAGACGGACAATCGGGCCTTGAGCTCGCGCTTGCCGAATCATGGGACATTATCCTGTTAGACGTTATGCTTCCTCAGATGGATGGCTTGGAGGTACTTCGTCACATACGGGACAAAAATTGCAAGGTTCCGGTTATCCTGTTGACGGCCAGGGATGATATTAAGGACAAAGTGATTGGGCTTGACCTTGGCGCTAATGATTACGTGACAAAACCTTTTGCCATTGAAGAACTATTAGCTCGTATACGCCGCTTGCTTCGTGTGTCCAAAGATCGAACAGGGAAAGTGGAAAGCTATGAGCTGGACGGGCTTAATGTGGACTGTAAAGCCAGGCGTGTAACAAGAGATAACAATCTTATAGAGCTTACCCCGACGGAGTATGATCTGCTGCTGTACTTGTTAAGGAACGCAGGTAATGTGATGACCCGTGAGCAGATCTTGTCTGAAGTATGGGGTTACGAGTTCGCAGGGGACACGAATCTTGTCGATGTGTACATCCGGTACTTAAGGCAGAAGATCGATAAGGGTTACAAGATCAAACTGATTCACACGAGCCGGGGAGTCGGATATTTCATCCGCGAACCAGACTAGGAGGCGAACAATGAGCTTAAAGGTTCGTCTGATGGTGCTCTCGTCTATATGGCTCGTCCTAATTCTGGTGTTGTTTAATGTGTTCATTTATTTTTTCGTCGTTAATATCACTACCAAGAGCGAAAAAGAACTTATGCTGAATAAAGCAAGTGCGATTCTGGAGAAGAAGGATCTGCTCGATCCGATCCATTGGAGCGATCCTTCCTTATTGGAAGAATTTCTAGTGACCAATGAGATGATTCGAATTATCGGGCGTATGGGGACGATTCAACTGCAAGTTTATACCGATCGTTTACTTACCGAGAAGCCTGTTGAGTGGCGCACTTCTTACCACATGAAGATTGTGCGTATCAATAAGAGAAGAAACCTGTTCGTACAAGTTCCAATATTGGCGGGGAATGAACAGGTAGGGATGTTGGAAATTGGACGAACGATGCGTTTGTGGAACGAGTACATGGATGTTCTGCTGTCTGCCTTGACCATAACCTCGTTTGGAGCGGTTGCATTATCAATAATTGGAGCTTTATTTTACTCCCGGTTTATATTTCTGCCGTTGCGTCATCTGCTGATCACGATGCAGATTATTCAGGAAAGCGGAACGTTCCGCAAGCTCAATCTGGACTATACATCACGAGGGGATGAATTGGGGGAGCTTAGTGTTACATTTAACGATATGATCGAGAAGCTGGAAGAGCACTTCCTGCTGCAGCAGCAGTTCATTGCAGATGCGTCTCATGAGCTGCGGACTCCGCTCACGATTATTGAGAGTTACACAAACATGTTGAATCGGTGGGCGAGCAAGGATCCCATTCTTCGTCAGGAAGCCTTGGATGCTATAATGGCGGAGACCAAGCGTCTGAAAGGTTTGATCCAGTCCTTGATGCAACTTGTTAA